>NZ_JBXFWG010000063.1:0-20251 GCF_056854535.1 Stenotrophomonas sp. STEN054
TACAACCCAAAGCGGCGGCACAGTTCCAACGACGGGCTGTCCCCGGTAGAGTTTGAGAAGCGGTACGCACTAAACGGCTGACGACTGTCTACAAAAGCCTGGGCGATTCACTGTGATCGGGGCCGGAGTGGAGATGTTGGCTCAAAAGCTAGCCAATCCAGATGCTCCCATCAACTTGGAGTCCGTAGCGGTTTCAGCGGGCATCGGTGCCATATCCGGAGGTGTGGCTTCAGTTGTACGAAAAGCCAACCAATTGGACACCCAGCGCCAAACGGATTGGACAGCGTCGCCAAATGAACTGGACACCGCCGCCAGACAGATTGGACGCCCGCACCGTACTGGACAGCGGCGCCATAATGGACACCACTAGCCAGCATGCGAACCGTGATGGATTTCACGTGAAGCTGATTTTTCCCGGTAGCTGATGTCGGAATTGACATGCTTTCACTTGCAAGCTGGTGAACCGCCCCGAGAAAACCACAAGCCGCCCATTGGGCGGCTCGTGATTTGGTGCAAACCAAACAAAGAAAGAGAGCGCGCCTATCGCCTTCGGTGCGAGTTTTTCCACCACTGCTTCAGCGCAAGAAACAGATGAAGCAATAGAAAGATCACCGCAAAGTAGCCCCAGATCCGCAACCCAATATGGATAGCGTCCGGGTGGTGGCGATACGTGAGAACTGCGAAGTACGAAAGGCCAAAGCACGCGGCGAGAAATTGAGTTCCTAGGAAACCTTTCATTATGGAACTCATTTCTTCTTCTCCAAGTCTTTCTGTACGACAGTCGCTCCTGCTCCCGCGAGATTCTGACCCGCTTGGGATGCCGCGCCTTGGAGTGCGGATTGCCTTGGAATCGCCACTCCAGTCGATGCCGTGGTGCTTGCAATGTTCGGTGCACCAGGGGCGGATGACTGGCTTAGCTTCTGTAGTGTTCCCCGAGCAGCGGGGCCCGCGAAATCACCCATGGCAGCGCCAACACCGGAGGCCGCCAATCCTCCAGCTGCACTGCCAATCGCATTTGAAGCGACGCCCTCCGCCGTGATGGGCTGGCCTTTGATTGCGCTCTCTGCGGCGGAACCGGCACCGCCCGCCACTGCATTGACCACTGTCTGAATTGCAACCGCACGCCCTACCGAAATCGTGCCGGAACCGACTGCAGCAACGGCTAGTCCACCAGCGCCGCCGGAGACAGAGCCAACGGCGGCAGCAATGCCGACCTCCACTCTGTCGATAGGCTTACCCGGATTCATGGCTTTTTGAACCGCGATGTCTGCGAGGCCGCCCATGACGGCACCGTAGATGAAGGGCATTACCGGGATTCTTCCGTCCGGATCGGTGAAGGAATACGGATTGCCGTAAGCGTAACTGTATCGATTGAAGTGTTTCGGGCTTGAGTGCGTAGAAACGGGATCTACCGAGAGGAAGAGTCCCAGCTGGGGATCGTAGTAGCGCTGCTGCATGTAGCTCAACCCAGTGGCAGCATCGCTCACGTGCCCAGTATATCCTGGTCCATCCGTAACCTGCCCGCCGACAACGCCCCCATAGGGTTCGTAGTCATAGCGCTTGACCACGTTGCCATTGGCGTCGGTCTCGGCAACCACCGAACCAAGCGCATCGGTATGAATGTAGGTGACCGTCTCGGTGTTTGCCGATTGCGCTTGCGCCAAGCTCATCAATGGTGTGCAACAGAGCCAGGCACCCATGAGGCCCCGTTTACGAAAGCGCTTCGCCAAACCCCAAAGACTGGGGCTAAAACGAGGATCGGCCCCCTCAAGCTTTTCCATCCTTCCAATCCCTTTAAAATAGCCTTCCAGCAAGATCCCGTCTTCATATCACAGTCTCCGATGGCCGGGGAAGACGCGCTGCAAACCAGTGCGTGTTGACGTGAATAAAGTGGTGGCTGTTGCCACGCGGTTCTTTCAGGAGCATCCGCAGATATGGTGGTTGGATGCCCCAAGAGGGATTGGCGTAGCACTTGGAAATGCGTGGCCATGTGAAACCATGGATAGCGCGAAGGAGGCTGAGTAATCAGCGCTTTATTCAGCATCCACAGACCCGCCTATTGGGTCACCCTTTACACCTGCCGAGGATACGTACGCACGTGCTGCGCCCATGCGGTCGGGCACTTCAGCCGGTATCAGGCGCTGTCGCCGGCCTGCATGGAGCACCGACGATGCTCAACCCCAAGCAATGTTGTTGGAGGCAACCCAGCGCCGGGCCTCGTTGCTGGCCTGCTCGCTCGGAACCCGAAGTTTTAGGCGGGGGCCGAGACCGAATAGTAGATCGAACCCATAGTTGGCCGACAACAGTCGGCGCAGCTCGCGGGTTGGGCCCCCGGGCCGGTACTGCGTCCATCCGGCATCCTCCAGTTGCAGGATGACCCGGTCCAGCCAGTGGGCCTGTGCACGCAAGACGTGGCAGTCCAGGTCCAACGCGATTTCCTTGTCGGCCACCATGGGGAAGATGCTGCGAATGAAGAGCTCGAACAATTCCAGGGCCACGCCCCTCAGGACGGCGACGGAATCGATTCGGTGCAGATGGGCGCGTTTGGGTCCGGAAACATCGGAGATTCGGCGCCGATAGATGCGGATAGTGCGGCGTATCTGCTGCGTGCGGATTCCGATGCATTGATCCAGGCCTCCCGATGCACGGCCCTGTAAGGGGCGCCGGCCATGCAGCCGGACGATCTCTACATGCACCACGCCGTCTGGAAGCGCCTGCCGCACGGCGCCTGCGTCCGCTACACGGTGCTGCACCACCTGGGCACCGGCCAGTACGCGGTGCAGAGTGCCGATTTCTTCACCGATGACGACCCGGCGGCGTTCACCCGGTTCGAGCGGCAGTTCGTCGAACTGCTGCGCGAGCAGTGTCCGCTGCAGCGCTGCACTTGGTCCGATTCGATCGAGAAGGCAGTGCAGGCGGACGACCAGGACTTCGCGGCGCTGCCGGACACCCCCTCGCTGCATTCCTGAATACGTTCATCGGGCTTTGCCGATTCCGGCATTCCAGCCGCCTGCGCACCCGGTGCGACAACGTGTCGCAGCGATATCCGGCCACTTCCTGCGCTGGATCATTGTCAATGCCCTTCTTAAATGATGCGTGACGGCCTAAAATTGAAAGGCTGACTCGACCCCACCTCACTGCCTGTCTCAACCGCAGGCGGGACCGGCTTTGGCCGGAGCGGGCAGGACGGGGAACGGCATTCCCTCGCAATTGGATCGACCGATGATTCCGTTGAAAACCCTTGGGCGCTGGTTGCGCCCGGGCCTGCTGCTGTCGTTGCTGGTGATGCTCACCGGTTGCGATGCAGTGGCCATCCTCAGTCCGAAGGGCCAGATCGGCCAGGATGAGAAGACCCTGCTGATCACGGCCACCGTGCTCATGCTGCTGGTCGTCATCCCGGTCATCATCATGACCCTGACCTTCGCGTGGAAGTATCGCGCCTCCAACACCAAGGCCCGCTACGAGCCGAAGTGGTCCCACTCGACGGCGATCGAGGTGGTGGTGTGGTCGATCCCCTGCATGATCGTGCTGGTCCTGGCGGTGCTGACCTGGCGGTCCTCGCACGCGCTTGACCCGTACAAGCCGCTGGAATCGGACGTCAAGCCGGTCACCATCGAGGCGATCTCGCTGGACTGGAAGTGGCTGTTCATCTATCCGGAAGAGAAGGTTGCGGTCGTCAACGAGATCAAGTTCCCGGTCAACACCCCGCTGAACTTCAAGATCACGTCCGACACGGTGATGAATGCGTTCTTCATCCCGCACCTGGGCAGCATGATCTATTCGATGGCGGCGATGGAGACCAAGCTCCACCTGATCGCCAACGAGATCGGTGAATTCCCGGGCATGTCCTCGCACTACAGCGGCCTGGGCTTCGCCAAGATGCATTTCACCGCCTATTCGGTCACCGATGCCGAATACCGCCAGTGGCTGGACCAGGTCCGCGCCGGCAAGGAAACGTTGGACCAGGCCTCCTTCAAGGCCCTGGGCGAAGCGAAGAACTCCGAGTGGTATCCGGTGACCTACTACGGCACCGTGGAAGAAGGCCTGTTCGACTGGGTCCTCGCCAAGCACATGGGTGATAACAAGCACTACGGCATGAAGCATTCCCACGCGGGTGCTGCTGCCGCCGATGCGTCCACCCATGAAGCGCACGAGGGGCACGCCCCGACCGAGGCGCATGATTCCAAGGAATCCGGGAAGAACCTGGATGCCACTGACGCAGACGAACACGGTGGCCATGAAGGCCACATGGGTTCGGGAGAATGAACATGCTGGGAAAACTCTCTCTTGAGTCGATCCCCCACGATCCGATCGTGCTGACCACCCTGGTCGGCGCGGTGCTGGGTGGCCTGGGCGTCATGGCCCTGATCACCAAGTTCAAGCTGTGGGGCTATCTGTGGAAGGAGTGGTTCACCTCGGTGGACCACAAGAAGATCGGCGTGATGTACCTCATCGTCGCCTTCGTCATGCTGCTGCGTGGTTTCTCCGACGCCATCATGATGCGTACCCAGCAGGCCATCGCCGTCGGCGGGTCCGAGGGTTACCTGCCGCCGCACCACTACGACCAGATCTTCACCGCCCACGGCGTGATCATGATCTTCTTCGTGGCGATGCCGCTGATCACCGGCCTGATGAACCTGGCCGTGCCGCTGCAGATCGGTGCGCGCGACGTCGCGTTCCCGTTCGTCAACTCGCTCAGCTTCTGGCTGTTCGTGTCCGGCGCGGTGCTGATCATGCTGTCGCTGTGGATCGGTGAATTCGCCGCCACCGGCTGGCTGGCCTTCCCGCCATTGTCGGGGATCGAGTACAGCAACAATGTAGGTATGGACTACTACATATGGGGCCTACAGGTCGCGGGCCTGGGTACCACGCTGAGTGGTATCAACTTCTTCATCACCATCCTGAAGATGCGCACCCCGAGCATGAAGCTGATGCAGATGCCGGTGTTCACCTGGACTGCCCTGGTGACCAACGTGCTGATCGTCGCTGCCTTCCCGGTGCTGACCATCACCCTGGTGCTGCTGACCCTGGATCGTTACCTGGGTACGCACTTCTTCACCAATGATGGTGGCGGCAACGCCATGCTGTACATCAACCTGATCTGGATCTGGGGTCACCCGGAAGTCTATATCCTGGTGCTGCCGGCCTTCGGCGTTTTCTCCGAAGTCATCGCGACCTTCTCGCGCAAGGCACTGTTCGGCTACAAGGGCATGGTCTACGCCACCGCCTGCATCGGCGTGCTGTCGTTCATCGTGTGGCTGCACCACTTCTTCACCATGGGCTCGGGTGCCAACGTCAATGCCTTCTTCGGCATCACGACGATGATCATTTCGATTCCGACCGGCGTGAAGATCTTCAACTGGCTGTTCACCATGTTCCGCGGCCGCGTGCACTTCACCACGCCCGTGCTGTGGACCATCGGCTTCATGGTCACCTTCGTCATCGGCGGCATGACCGGCGTGATGCTGGCGATCCCGGCCATCGACTTCGTGCTGCACAACAGCCTGTTCCTGATCGCCCACTTCCACAACGTCATCATCGGCGGCGTGGTGTTCGGCATGTTTGCCGGCATCACCTACTGGTGGCCGAAGATGTTCGGCTACCGCCTCAATGAGTTCTGGGGCAAGTGCGCGTTCTGGTGCTGGTTCATCGGCTTCTACGTGACCTTCATGCCGATGTACGTGCTGGGCTTCATGGGCATGACCCGTCGTCTGCAGAGCACCGTGAACCCGGCCTACGAGCCGTTCCTGCTGGTTGCTGCCGTGGGCGCCTTCATCGTGGGTGCCGGCATCCTGTGCCAGATCATCCAGGTGGCCGTGTCGATCCGCGACCGCAAGAAGACGGCCGACCTGACCGGCGACCCGTGGGATGCCCGTACGCTGGAGTGGGAAACCTCTTCGCCGCCGGCCTTCTACAACTTCGGCGCCCTGCCGGAAGTCACCGAGCTGGACGATTTCTGGGAGCGCAAGCAGCGTGGTGAAGCCTGGCCGAAGCCGGCCAAGTACACCGACATCCACATGCCGCGCAACACCGGCACGGGCGTGGTGATCGGCGCCTTCAGCATGGTCTTCGGCTTTGCGATGATCTGGCACATCTGGTGGCTGGCCATCATCGGCTTCGTCGGCATGATCGCCACGTTCATCTACCGCACCTTCGACCAGGACGTGGACTACTGGGTCCCGGCCGCCGAGGTGGAACGCATCGAGAACGAACACCGCAAGCACCTGGAAGCCCAGGGCCTGGTGAAGTCGGAGCTGAAGGCATGAGCACCAATACCTCGACCCTGAGCCACGGGCACGCCGCGCAAGCGGCGGCCCATGGCCATGACGACCACGAGCACCACGACACCGGCGGCAACACCGTCTTCGGTTTCTGGGTGTACCTGATGAGCGACTGCCTCATCTTCGCCTCGCTGTTCGCCACCTACGTGGTGCTGGCCGGCGGCACCGATGGCGGCCCCGGCGCGAAGGACCTGTTCGAGCTGCCGTTCGTGGCGTGGGAAACCGCGCTGCTGCTGACCTCGTCGCTGACCTTCGGCCTGGGCATGATCGCCATGCACCGCAAGCAGGTCGGCCAGATGTTCCTGTGGCTGGGCGTGACCTGGCTGCTGGGCTTCGGCTTCATGTGCATGGAAGTCTATGAATTCCATCACCTGATCCATCAGGGCTATGGTCCGGACCGCAGTGCCTTCCTGTCGGCGTTCTTCGCCCTGGTCGGTACCCACGGCCTGCACGTCAGCGCCGGCCTGCTGTGGCTGCTGGTGATGTTCGTGCAGCTGAAGAAGTACGGCCTGACCCCGACCAACAAGACCCGCATGGCGTGCCTGAGCCTGTTCTGGCACTTCCTGGATCTCATCTGGATCGGCGTGTTCTCCGTCGTCTACCTCAATGGAGCGCTGTAATGGCACATGACAACCATGCACATGACCACGCAGCGGGTGGCGAGAGCCACGGCAGCGTCAAGTCCTACCTGATCGGCTTCGTGCTGGCGGTGGTGCTGACCGTCATCCCGTTCTGGATGGTGATGTCCGGCGATTTCTCGCGCACCGTCTGCGGTGTGGTGATCGCGGTCACCGCGGTGCTGCAGATGCTGGTCCATCTGGTGTTCTTCCTGCACCTGGACCGCTCTTCGGAAAGCCGCTGGAACGTCAACGCTGCTGCCTTCACCGTCGTGGTGATCGGCATCATCGTGGCCGGTACCCTGTGGGTCATGCACAACATGAACGTGCACATGATGCACTGACGTCTTCGCGACGTTGTCACACACGAAAAGGCCGCCCTTCGGGGCGGCCTTTTTGTTTGGGTGGGGTAGGGCGGGATGCTTCGTGCGCCCGCCGGGCATGGCCCGGCGCTACCGGGGATCGCGGCGGGTCGTTCCGCCGGGCATGGCCCGGCGCTACCGGGGGATCCCGGAGGGTCGTGGCCCCCCGCCCAGGCCCACGCCGCCCCGGCGGCGGGGGGGGGGGGGGGGGGTCGCTGCCGCGGGCCGCCCCCCCGCGGCAGTAGATCCACGCCATGCGTGGATGAACCGCCCGCTCACCCCACCTTGCGCAGGAACTCGTCCGGCTCCATCGGCCGACCCAGGTGGTACCCCTGCAGCTGGTCGCAGCCCAGCCCGCTCAGGTACTCCTGCTGCTCGCGCGTTTCCACGCCCTCGGCCACCACCTGCAACTGCAACGACCGTCCCAGCGCCACGATCGACGACACGATGGCCGCGTCCTCGGCATTCTTCTCCAGGTCGCGCACGAACGCGCGGTCGATCTTCAGCTCGGTGGCCGGCATCCGCTTCAGATACAGCAGGCTGGAATAGCCGGTGCCGAAATCATCGATGGAGATCTGCACCCCCATCGCGGTCAGGTCGTTGAGGATGGCCAGGCTGGCTTCGACGTCCTTCATCGCCGTGGTTTCGGTGATCTCCAGGGTCAGCCGCTCCGGCGCGATCGCATGGCGGGCCAGCACATCGCGCACGTTGTCCACCAGCGAGGGCGAGGAGAACTGCAGCGCCGACAGGTTCACCGCCATCGTCCATTCCGGGTGGCCCGCATCGTGCCAGCTGCGCAACTGTGCACAGGCCTGGTCCAGCACCCAGTCACCGATGGGCAGGATCAGCCCGCTGCGCTCGGCGATGGGAATGAACACATCCGGGGCGAGCATGCCCAGCTCCGGGTGCTGCCAGCGCAGCAGGGCCTCGGCGCCCACTGCGGGCGTGCCGGCGGCGACGAACTTCGGCTGGTAGTGCAGGCGCAGCTCGCCGCGGTCGCTGGCGCGGCGCAGGTCCTGCAGCAGCCGCAGCTGGCGGTTGGCGCTGACCTGCATCGACGGGGTGAAGAAGGTATAGCCGTTCCGGCCACCATCCTTGGTGTGGTACATCGCCGCGTCGGCATGCGCCATCAGTTCGCGCTCGGTGGCGCCGTCGTCCGGGTACAGGGCGATGCCGAGGCTGGCACTGACCTGCAGCTCGGCGGCGTCGATCAGGAACGGCTCGGCCACGGCGGCGATGATGCGCTCGGCCACCACCACTGCGTCGTCCGGCTCATCCACGGCCAGCACGATCACGAACTCGTCGCCGCCCAGCCGGGCGAAGGTGTCCTGCGGGCGCAGCAGGCTGCTGACGCGCTCGCTCATGCGCACCAGCAGGCGGTCGCCCAGCTGGTGGCCATAGGCATCATTGACCGCCTTGAAGCCGTCAAGATCGCAGAACATCACGGCCAGGCCATGGCCGCGGCGGCGTGCCTTTTCAATCGACTGCTCGATGCGATCCTGCAGCAGCATGCGGTTGGGCAGCTGGGTGAGGGGGTCGTGCAGGGCGGCCTGCAGCAGCTTGTCGTTGGCTTTCTCCAGCGATTCGGCCAGCAGACCGGTGCGCTCGCGCATCTGCCGGTCGAACAGCGAGGCCACCAGGGCGATGCCGAGGGTGCCCAACGTGGTGACGATGACCAGCACCGCCAGCCAGCGGCTGTCGATGCCACCATGGATGGCCGCGCCGCAGATGCTGCCTTCAGGGAAGTTGGCAGCGGCCATGCCGGTGTAGTGCATGCCGACGATGGCCACACCCATCACCAGGGAAGCCAGCAGGCGCAGCCGCACGGTGCGCGCACCTTGGGCACGCAGGCGGAAGGCGATCCACAGCGCGGCTCCGGCGGCACCGACGGCAATCAGGATCGAGGCGGCAAACCACACGGGGTCATAATCAATGCCCGGCTGCATGCGCATGGCGGCCATGCCCAGGTAGTGCATGGCCGCAATTCCCAGGCCAAGCAGCACGGCACCGGCCAGCAGCCGGCGGGCGGGCAGCAGCGGGCGCGAGACCAGCCACAGCGCGTACGCCGATGCGCCCACCGACACCGCCAGCGAGTAGAGGGTGATGGCCAGGTCGTAGCCGATCGGGATCGGCAGGTTGAACGCCAGCATGCCCACGAAATGCATCGACCAGATGCCCAGGCCCATCGCCAGGGCGCCACCGGTCAGCCACAGGCGCGCCTCCCGGCCCTCCGTCGTGGCAAGGCGGCCGGCCATGTCCAGTGCGGTATAGGACGCCAGGATGGCGACCAACAGCGAGAAAACAACCAGGCTCTGGCTGTAGGTGCCAGTCATAGAACGTCCTTCGGGGGCGGAGTAGGGGGCATGGAGGCGCGGACTATAGCGGCCGCGTGGTGCTGCACTTTATTGCATCAAAATGTGATGTTCATCTCATATTGGGAGATGTCATGACCGTGTCGCACTCTTGCCAGGGGTCGCAGCGCCTGCGACTGGCCTCGGCTATCCTCCTTCACCTCCCCGCACCGAAGTCCTGCCCCATGGCCAAAGCCCGCCTCACTGCCTATGTCTGCAACGAATGCGGCGCCGAGTACAGCAAGTGGCAGGGGCAGTGCACCGAGTGCAACGCCTGGAACTCCTTGTCGGAAATCGTGCTGGAGAGCGCGGCGGCGGCCAAGACGCCTGCCTCGCGCCGGGCCGGCTGGGCCGGCAAGATCGACCCGCCGAAGATCACCGCGCTGAAGGATGTCGAGCAGACCGAGCACCGCCGGGTCAGTACCGGCATCGGCGAGTTCGACCGCGTGCTGGGCGGCGGCCTGGTCGAGGGCGCGGTGGTGCTGGTCGGCGGCGACCCGGGCATCGGCAAGTCCACCCTGCTGCTGCAGGCGGTGGCGAAGATGGCGGCCGTGCTGCCGGTGCTGTACGTCACCGGCGAAGAGTCGCTGGCCCAGGTGGCCGGCCGCGCGCACCGGCTGGAACTGCCGCTGGACGGGGTCAACGCGCTGGCCGAGACCGGCGTCGAGTCGATCCTGCAGCACGCGGCCAAGGCCGGCCCGCGGCTGATCGTGGCCGACTCGGTGCAGACCCTGTGGACCGAAACGCTGACCGCGGCGCCCGGCTCGGTGAGCCAGGTGCGCGAAAGTGCTGCGCGGCTGGTGCGCTTTGCCAAGGAAACCGGCACCGCCGTGTTCCTGGTCGGCCACGTGACGAAGGAGGGCGGCATCGCCGGCCCGCGCGTGCTCGAACACATGGTCGACGCCGTGCTCTATTTCGAAGGCGAGAGCGGCAGCCGCTTCCGCCTGCTGCGTGCGTTCAAGAACCGTTTCGGCGCGGTCAACGAGCTGGGCGTGTTCGCCATGGGTGACAAGGGCCTGAAGGAAGTCTCCAATCCGTCGGCCATCTTCCTGTCCGGTGCCAGCACCCATCAGCCGGGCAGCTGCGTGATGGTGACCCGCGAGGGCACCCGGCCGCTGCTGGTGGAAGTGCAGGCGCTGGTTGATGCCTCGCCGCTGTCCAACCCGCGCCGTGTCGCCGTTGGCCTGGAGCAGAACCGCCTGGCCATGCTGCTGGCGGTGCTGCACCGTCATGGCGGCGTGCTGGTGGGCGACCAGGACGTGTTTGTCAATGTCGTAGGTGGCATCCGCGTGCAGGAGACCGCCGCCGATCTGCCGGTGCTGCTGGCCGTGCTGTCGTCGCTGCAGGACCGGCCGCTGGCGGAAAAGACGATTGCCTTCGGCGAGGTCGGCCTGTCGGGCGAGATCCGCCCGGTGCCCAATGGCGAGGACCGCCTGCGCGAAGCGGCGACCCACGGATTCAAGCGCGCCATCGTGCCCAAGGCCAACGCCCCCAAGGGCGGCACGGTGAAGGGCATGGAAGTGATCGCGGTCGAACGCCTGTCCGAGGCCATCGACGCCGCGTAAACCGTGGCGGTAGCGCCGGGCCAGACCCGGCGGCTTTCCTCGCTTTTCTGTAGAGCCGAGCCCATGCTCGGCGGCTTCTCCGCCAAGAGCAGCCGAGATGGGGCTCGGCTCTATACACCTCCGATGCACTGACGGTCAGCTTGGCTGTGCTAGTTTTCCCGGCTCGACGACGGCGCACCCTGGCGCCTTGTGTGGCAAGGAGTAACCGATTTCATGCAGGACCCGACGCTCAGCCCCCCCGCCGCCGAAATCCGCCGCGCAGGGGTCGATCTCAATGGACTGATGACGGTGCTGGGCAAGCACCTGTATTCCACCCCGATGGTGGCCCTGCGCGAGCTGGTACAGAACGCGCACGATTCGATCATCCGCCGCCGCCTCGAGCAGCCGGGCATCGAGCTGCCGTCGCGCATCTCGGTGCAGGTCGATGCCGCCGCCGGCGTGCTGCGCATCACCGATACCGGCGCCGGCCTGACCCGCCAGGAAATCCACGATTACCTGGCCACTGTCGGCGTCGGCTACACCCGTGGCCTGCGCCAGGGCGGTGATGACCAGGACGGCCTGATCGGCATGTTCGGCCTGGGTTTCCTCTCTGCCTTCGTGCTGGCGCGCCGGGTGAGCGTGCGCACCACCTCCTACCAGACGCCGGAGCTGGGCCACCTGTATGTGTCCAGCAACGCCGAGCAGTACACGGTGAGCGAAGTGCCCGCGCGCGCCGTCGGTACCGAAGTGGAGCTGGAGCTGCACGCCGAATTCCTGCCGCTGGCCAACGAGGCGCGCCTGTACGAGGTGCTGGGCCGCTACTGCGCGCTGCTGTCCGAGCCGATCTTCATCGGCGCGGCCGCCGAGGCCCTCAATCCCGAACCGCCGCCGTGGCGCGGGCAGGGCGAGGTGGCGCTGCACCCGGTGCAGGCCCGTCGCCAGGCGCTGCAGTTCGCTGCGCGGTTCGAGCATGATTTCGAGCCCATCGTGACCGTGCCGCTGCGCGCGGACGCCGACAGCGATGCCACCGGCATGCTGTGGGTGCAGGATGGTGCGACCTATGGCACCAGCGACAACCGCAATCTCTCGGTGTTCGTGCGCGGCATGCTGCTCGATGACGATGCGCGTGACCTGCTGCCGCCGTGGGCGGGCTTCATCGGCGGCGTGATCGAATCCTCGCGCCTGACCCCGACCGCCAGCCGCGAGGACCTGCAGCGCGACGACCAGTACCGCGCCGTGCAGCACGCGCTGCTGGAAGCGCTGATCGACGGACTGGCCGACGTCGCGCGGCAGCAGCCCGAAGCGTGGCGACGCGTGCTGGCCCGCCACAACGAGGCGCTGCTGGGTGCGGCGCTGTGCGATGAGCGCCTGTTCGAACTGCTGCTGGAACACGTGCGCGTGCCGACCTCGCAGGGCGACCTGCCGGCCAGCGCGCTGCCCGCGCGCGGTGCCGTGCACGTGATCCTCGACAACGGCGGCGGCTTTGAGGAAATGCTGTTCCGCGCGATGGGCGTGCCGGTCGCGCACGGCCATCGCTATGCGGTGGTGCCGTTCCTGCGCCGCTGGACCCAGGCCAAGGGCCTGCGCCTGGTGGAGCTGGGCACCGAGCAGGGCAACCGCGCGCTGTTCCGCACCGATGACAGCCTGGATGCCGCGCAGCTGGCGTGGCTGGGCGAGCACCTGGGCGATGGCGAGCAGCTGCTGCCGGCGCGCTTCAGTCCCGAAGCGTTGCCGGTGGTGGTCGTGCCCGACCGCGAGGCCGAGCTGAAGCAGCGCCTGGAAGACGACGAGAACGACAAGCGCGTGTCGATGGCCGCATTGCGTCTTGCGCGTCAGTTCACTGCGCGCATCGAGGCGCGGGCACCGTCGCGGTTGTATATCAACCTGGACAACCCCGCCGTGCAGGCCCTGCTGCAGGCTCAGCGTGACGGGCATCTGCAGGCAGCGGCGGCCGCACGGCTGCTGCGCTCGCTGAAGATCATCGTCTCTGCGCAGGGCCGCCCGCTGGCCAGTGGTGCGGCGACGCCCGGCCCGGACCTCAATGGCGCCTTCAGTGATATCGCCGGTGCCCTGCAGCAGATGCTGCGCTGAGCACCGCACACACTTTTTCTCATCCAGCCTCACGCTAGACAGGAGCACCAACCCCCATGGATATCTGGAACTGGGTCGAAAAGCTGCAGGAAGACCTGCGCCAGGCCGGCCAGGCGCAGAACGCGCACCTGCTGACCCGCCTTGCCGACGAAGTCAGTGAACTGCAGGTCGACCGCGTCGACGCGCTGCTGCCCGAGGCACGTGCGCTGGGCAAGGCGCTGGACAACCCCTGGGTCGACGTCTACGTCGGCCACTGGGCGCTGCGCAACCGCGTGGGCAACCGCGTCGAAGGCGAGAGCGCGCTCGGCGAGGCGGTCTCGCTGTTCGAGCGCGCGCACCGCGAGGACACCCTGGAATGCCCGCAGTCGATCTGCGTGACCCAGGATCTGGCCGCCTGCTACGGCAACATCGACGGCCCGGGCTGGGTGCCCGAGCGCATCGAGGTCTGCGACGAAACGCTGGCGCGCATCGATCCGACCTGGGCCTGCTTCCAGTGCCTGAGCTGCGAGAAGGCCGATGCGCTGCTCGATGACGGCCGCGCGCAGGACGCGCTGGACTACCTGAAGGCGCAGGCCGATGCGGTGGAAGCGCGCGGCAAGGAAGTGTTCGACAGCTTCCCGGAAATGCAGATCAAGATCCTGCTGGCCAGCGGCCGCGCCGAGGAGGCGATGGTGCTGATCGAGCAGCGCGAAGCCGAGGTGGCCGCGGCCGGCGAATACGAACCGGCCAACTGCACCGTGCCGCGCCGCCTGTCGCGCGCGTGGGCGCTGGCCCAGCTGGGGCGCGACGAAGAGGCGCTGCAGCAGCTGGTGCCGTGGAGCGAGCTGACCCCGAACACCTGGCGCCTGTGGGCCAACACGGTGGCGCTGCTGTGCAGCCGTGACGGGGCCCGCAACACCTGGGACCTGGGCACGCGCTTCAACACCATCATCGAGCACTTCGCCAGCGTCGGTGCCCACCGCCTGGTGATCGAATTGGCCGCACTGAGCCTGGAACTGGCGCTGCAGCGCGGCGCGCGCTGGGTGGCGCAGCGCCAGCTCGGCCTGGCCCGCACCCATCTGGCACAGCTGCGCCAGGACCGCGGTGCGGGCGAGCTGGTGGCCAGCCTGGCGGCCCGTATCGACGCACTGCCCGAGGTCGAACCGCTGCCGGTGCCGGCCGCCGAACTGCTGGCGTGGCTGGAAGCGCGTGGCGAACAGCAGCAGTCGCGTGATCCCGAACGCGAGGCACAGTGGCTGCTGCAGGCGCACGCACAGTGCCCGGATGACGAGGCGCTGGCCGAGGTGGCCGCATCGGCGCTGAACGCCTGTGGTGCGCAGACCGAAGCACGCGCGCTGCTGTGGGAGTTCGTGCGTGCGCATGCCCAGGAGGACGGCGCCGCTGCCTACACGCTGATGCGCTGGCTGACCGAGCAGGGCGACGATGATGGCCTGCGCCGCCTGGCCGGCACCTACCGCGGCAGCGTGCCGGTGTTCGCGCACTGGTGCGAGGTGCAGCGCGCACGCCGCGTGTCCGACTGGCCGGCGCTGGAGCAGGCCGCGCAGGCGCTGCTGGCGCTGTCGCCGGGCTCGCATGGCGCGCGTGGCACGCTGGCGCGCATGTACATGGAAACCGGCCGCTTCAGCGATGCACAGGCCTGTTACGCGCAGCTGGTGGAAACGCTGGAGGATCCCAATGCCGCGCACTGGGACCACATGAGCGCCGCCAGTGCCGCACGCGACTGGGACGCGGTGCGCCGCTCGGCCGCGGCCATCGGCATGGAGCTGTCCAGCCAGGACGGCGTAGTCGAAGAGCCGTGGGGCTGGGTGATCATCCGCAGCCTGGAGCAGGGCGAGCCGATGGAGTACTACGCGCGCCGCACCGGTCCGGTGACCGCACGCATCGTCGAGAACGCGCCGGCCAACCGTGCCCAGCAGGTGGGCGACTGGGTGGTGTTCGATGCCGCGCTGGTGCACCCGGCGCCGGAAGAGGAAGAGCAGCGCCAGCACTTCATTCCGACCTACGCGCAGGTGCACGTGCTGGAACGTGGTGGCTTCGAGCGCAGCTGGCTGATCGACGGCGCGCACCCGGGCGAAGACGCCTGGAATGCGTTCGTGGAAGGTACCGAAGCGCAGGGCTGGCAGGTGTGGGCGCACAGCCGCCCGGATTACACCGTGACCGACCCGGATGCGGACGAGGGCACGCTGCCGGGCCTGCTGTTCACCGTGGCCCAGCCGCAGGGGCATGCGCCGCTGGCGCTGCACCGCTACCTGCAGCAGGCCACCGCCGGCTGGCCGCATCCGATGTGCTGGCTGCGCCTGGCTGAAGCCTGCGGCCAGGACCGCCAGCCGCATCTGGATGTGATCGAGCGGTACGGCTTGTAGGCTCAACCGCGCTGCGCGCTTGCCGGGGACGGCCCGGCGCTACCGGTCCCCGGTGGGTGCCGACCGTTGGTCGGCACGCCTTTCCTCGATCACGCGACGGCGCCATGCAGCGGCCGCACCGTGCGGATTGTTGTAGAGCCGAGCCTATGCTCGGCTTACGCGGCAAAGCAGCCGAGCATGGGCTCGGCTCTACACACCTGTCGCGCGCCCTGAGGTGGGTGCCGACCGTTGGTCGGCACGCCTTTACCGCGTATGCCCGAACACCAGCTCGATCACGAACTGGCTGCCGAAGAACGCCAGCAGCAGCAACAGCATCGCCGACAGCGTCCAGTGCACCGCCTTTGCCCCGCGCCAGCCGTAGCGGCGGCGGCCGATCAGCAGCACGCCGAACACGATCCACGACAGCACGCTGAGCACGGTCTTGTGCACCAGCTTCTGCGCCAGCAGGTCATCGACGAACAGCACGCCGGTGACCAGGGTCAGGGTGAGCAGGGCGAAGCCCACGGTGATGACCCGGAACAGCAGCGCTTCCAGATCGGCCAGCGGCGGCAGCGCACGCAGCCACGGACGGAACTCGCGGCGGCGCAGCGCCCGTTCCTGCAGCCACAGCATGATCGCCAGCAGTGCAGAGATGCTCAGCGTGGCGTAGGCCAGCAGGGCCAGCCAGGCGTGGCTGGCCAGTCGCCAGCCCAGTACCTTGCTCGGTTCGTGGCCGTAGCCGTGGTAGACCGCCAGCAGCAGCGCGGCCAGCGGGAACACCACCACGCCCAGCGCCGACATGCGCCCACGCGCGCCGACCAGCGAGGTCAGCCAGGCCATGCCCAGGCCGACCAGCGACAGCGCGGCGAAGAAGTGCATGTCCGGGCCGCCGGTGGTGCGCATCGCCACCAGCACGTGGTAGCCGCCGTGCAGCAGCATGGCCGGCAGCGCCGGCCACAGCCAGATGGGCGAACCGAATGCATCATCGCGGCCAAGCGCACGCACCAGCAGGGCGCTGGCGGCCAGGTAGAGCAGGGTGGCGATGAGAACGATTAACATCGTTGCAGTTTCGCATACCCCCGTGATGCTGGCGACGGCCCCGTGGTCGCAGCCCGGGAAGGCGGGCGGACCCGTTATACTGTCTGCATTATTGTCCCCCGCTTTCAGACAGGTTGCGCCGCATGTTCGAGTCCCTGACCCAGCGCCTTTCCGGCACCATCGAGCGCCTGCGTGGCCGCGGCCGCCTGACCGAGGAGAACATCCGCGAGGCGACCCGCGAAGTGCGCATCGCGCTGCTTGAAGCCGACGTCGCGCTGCCGGTGGTGCAGGCCCTGATCGAGCGCATCAAGGTGCGCGCGGTCGGCCAGGAAGTGCTGAAGTCGCTGACCCCGGGCCAGGCCCTCATCAAGGTCGTGCGCGATGAGCTGACCGCGGTGATGGGCGCCGAAGCCAGCGACCTGAACCTCAACGTTCCCGCCCCTGCCATCATCCTGATGGCAGGCCTGCAGGGCGCCGGCAAGACCACTACCGTGGGCAAGCTGGCCAAGCACCTGAAGGAAAAGCGCAAGAAGAAGGTGATGGTGGTGTCGGCCGACGTCTACCGTCCGGCCGCGATCGAGCAGCTGAAGACCCTGGCCGAGCAGGTCGGCGTGCTGTTCTTCCCGTCCAGCGCCGACCAGAAGCCGGAAGCCATCGTCCGCGCCGCCATCGACGATGCACGCCGCTCGTTCGTTGACGTGCTGATTGTCGATACCGCCGGCCGCCTGGCCATCGACGAAGCGATGATGGCCGAGATCAAGGCCCTGCACGCGGCGGTCAACCCGGCTGAAACCCTGTTCGTGGTCGATGCCATGACCGGCCAGGACGCTGCCAACACCGCCAAGGCCTTCGGCGATGCGCTGCCGCTGACCGGCGTGGTGCTGACCAAGACCGACGGTGACGCCCGCGGCGGTGCCGCGCTGAGCGTGCGCTACATCACCGGCAAGCCGATCAAGTTCGTCGGTGTCAGCGAAAAGCCGGAAGGCCTGGACGTGTTCCACCCGGACCGTATCGCCAGCCGCATCCTCGACATGGGCGACGTGCTGTCGCTGGTCGAGCAGGTCGAGCAGCAGGTCGACAAGGACAAGGCCGCCAAGCTGGCCGAGAAGGTCGCCAAGGGCAAGAAGTTCGACCTGAACGACATGCGCGACCAGCTGGAGCAGATGCAGAACATGGGCGGCATCGGCGGCCTGATGGACAAGCTGCCGGGCCTGGGCAACATCCCCGAGCACCTGAAGCAGCAGGTCAGCCAGGGCAAGGAAGTGCCGCGCATGATCGCCATCATCAGCTCGATGACCAAGAAGGAACGGCGCAACCCGAACCTGCTCAATGGCTCGCGCCGCGCGCGCATCGCCAAGGGCTCGGGCGTGACCCCGGCTGACGTCAACAAGCTCATGAAGCAGTACATGCAGATGGAAAAGATGATGAGCAAGATGGCCGGTGGCGGGATGAAGGGCATGATGCGCAGCATGAAGGGCATGATGGGTGCCATGGGCGGCCGCGGCATGCCGTTCCGTTGATCCTGGTCTTGTCCGTAATCTGATGTAGCGCCCGAGCCCATGCTCGGGCGACGGCGCAGAAGCGCCGCATCCAGCAACGAGCAAGCTCGACGCCGGCCCCATCCTGCGCGCACCATGGGAGCCTGTCCGAAACGATGGGCTGTCATGCAGAGTTCCACCGTATCTTCCCGCGCCGAGGCGTTCTGCCAGCGCTTTGGTGTTTCCGTTCCGATCCTGCTGGCACCGATGGCCGGTGCCTGCCCGGTGCCGCTGTCGGCCGCGCTGGCCAATGCCGGCAGCATGGGCGCGATGGGCGCGGTGCTGTCGCCGGCCGCCGATATCGGCCGCTGGATGGATGACTTCCGCGCCGCCTCCGCCGGCCCGGCGCAGGTGAACCTGTGGCTGCCGGATCCGGCGCCCGTTCGCGATGTCACCGCCGAAGCCACCAGTCGCGCCTTCCTCGCCCAATGGGGCCCGGACGTGCCCGCCAGTGCCGCCGACGCTACGCCGGCCGATTTCGACGAGCAGTTTGCTGCCTTGCTGGCCGCGCGCCCGGCGGTGGCCTCGACCATCATGGGCGTGCTGTCGCCGCGCCACGTGCAGCAGTTGAAGGACGCCGGCATCGCCTGGATCGCCTGCGCGACCACGCTGGCCGAAGCGCGCGCGGCGCAGGATGCGGGCGCCGACGCGGTGGTGGCGCAGGGCGCCGAAGCCGGCGGCCATCGCGGTGCGTTCGACCCGAGCCAGGCCGAGCGCCAGCTGGTGGGTCTGTTCGCGCTGCTGCCGCGCCTGGCCGATCACCTGCAGATTCCGGTGATCGCCGCCGGTGGCATCGGCGATGGTCGTGGCATCGCGGCGGCGCTGACGCTGGGCGCCAGCGCGGTGCAGATCGGCACCGCCTTTCTGCGCACGCCGGAAGCGGCGATCGCCTCGGCCTGGGCTGATGGCCTGGCCGCCACCGAACCCGAAGACACCTGGCCGACCCGTGCCTTCAGTGGCCGCCTGGGTCGTGGCCTGGCCACGCCCTATGTGCGTGCCGCTGCCGCGGACGGTGCCCCGGCGCCGCGTCCTTACCCGGTGCAGCGCGGCCTGACCGCACCGATGCGCAAGCAGGCGGCGCAGGACAACCGCCTGGCCGCGATGCAGGCCTGGGCCGGGCAATCGGCCTGGATGGCACCGGCAGCACCCGCCGCTGACGTGCTGCGCGACATGTGGCAACAGGCGCAGGCGCTGCTGCGATGACGGTGTCCTGCAATGGCCGGCCGGCGCAGGTGGACGATCTGCTGCCGGCCCTGGTCAACTACGGCCACTTCACCTCGATGCAGGTGCGTGGCCATGCCGTGCAGGGGCTGGATCTGCATCTGGCGCGGCTGTCGCAGGCCACGCGCGAACTGTTCGGCAGCGAACTGGATGTCGCGCAGGTGCAGGCCTGGATGACGCAGGCGCTGCAGCAGGCCGGGCAGGGCGATGTCTCGCTGCGGGTAACGGTGTATTCGCGCCACTTCGATTTCCGCACTCCGCTGGTTGCCGTGCCGGTAGATGTGCTGGTGGCGGTGTCCGCACCGGTGGCGCTGACCGCACCGAAGCGCGTACGCAGCGTGGTCTGGCAGCGCGAGCTGCCGCAGATCAAGCACGTGGGCACGTTCGGCCTGTTTGCCGAACGCCGTGCGGCGATGGCGGCGGGCTTTGACGATGTGCTGTTCGTGTCCGCCGAGGGCGGGATCAGCGAGGGCAGCACCTGGAACCTGGCGTTGCACGATGGCGAACGCCTGATCTGGCCGCAGGCCCCGGCGCTGCGCGGGACCGCCGAGGCGCTGCTGCAGCGACATTGGCCGGGGGCACAGGCCACGCAGCCGCTGCGGCTGGCCGATCTGGCCGGTGTGAAGGCGGCCTTTGCGTGCAATGCCAGTGGCCTGTGGGCGCTGGAGGCCATCGACGGGCAGGTGCTGCCGGGTTCGCAGGCCTTGGCTGAACAGGGCAGGGCGGTGTTGGCCAGGGTGCCGTGGCAGCCGCTTTCCTGAACGATGCGCACGGGCTGCCGGCCGCCCGGGCACAACCCCCCGCAGCACAGCCAGACGCGACACCCGGAAGCCCGCCCCCACACCCCGGGGGATATAGCCGCACAC
>NZ_JBXFWG010000064.1:0-19665 GCF_056854535.1 Stenotrophomonas sp. STEN054
CCCAACCTTCTTCCCGCATTGTTCGAATTTTTTTTTTTTTCGGGGGGGTGGGGGGGGGGGTGCGCGCGGGGTGGCGCCGGGGGCACCGGGCGGGGGGGCGGGGGTTTCGGGGGGGCCATGCCCCGGCGGATCTTCGCGCTCACACCACCACTTCATCCAGCGAATCGATGATCTTTTCCAGCGGCGCCGGCCGCCCCAGCAGGTAGCCCTGCACCTGGTCGCAGCCATGCGCGGCCAGCCAGTTCAGCTGGCCCGGCGTTTCCACGCCCTCGGCGATGATGGTCAGCCCCATGCTGTGACCCAGCGACAGCAGTGCGCGGCAGATCGAGGCGTTGCGCGGGTTGGTTTCCACATCCGCCACGAAGCTGCGGTCGATCTTCAGGATGTCCAGCGGCAGGTGCTGCAGGTAGGACATGCTGGAATAGCCGGTGCCGAAATCATCCAGCGACACGCAGATGCCCTGCTCGTGCAGCCGCTGCATGGTCTGCATCGCCTGCGCCGGCTTGCGCATCAGGCTGCTCTCGGTCAGCTCCACGTGCAGTGCGCCGCGGGCCAGGCCGAACTCCTTCTGTGCGCGGGTGAACTCGGCCACCAGGTCACTGTTGAAGAACTGCACCGCCGACACATTCACCGCGATCGACAGCTCGCCCCACCCGGCATCCACCAGCCGCCGCTGGGCCTGTGCGGCGGCGCGGATCACCCAGCGCCCCAGCGCCAGGATCAGCCCGGTGTCCTCGCACAGCTGGATGAACTCGCTGGGCGGAATGAAACTGCCGTCGGCCTGCGGCCACCGCAGCAGCGCCTCCAGCGCCGCCGGGCTGCCATCGCTGGCATGGCGGATCGGCTGGAAATACAGCTGGAATTCGCTGTCGATGGCGGCATGGATGCGCGCGGCCAGGCGCAGGCGGTCGGCCAAGCGGGTGGTCACCGCGCTATCAAACCAGGCCACCACGTTGCCTTCGGCGCGCGCAGCATGCGCGGCCTGCGCGGCCATGCCGATCACCTGCTCGGCACTGTGGCCATCGCCCGCCGCATGCACGGCCACGCCGATGCGCGGTTCGAACTGGTGCAGGGAATCCTTGCCGCGCATCGGTGCCGAGACGATCTGCAGCAGGTCATCCAACGCCAGCTGCGCGATGTGCTGGCCATCGATGGCCAGCACGAAGTCCTCGGCCGGCTGGAAGGCCAGCGTACCGAAACGCGCGCCCAACCCGCCCAGCCGCAACGCCATCGACTGCAGCACCGCCTCGCCGATCTCGCGTCCCAGCGTATCGGCCACCAGCTGCAGGCCGCGCAGCTGCACGTAGGCAATGGTGTAGCCGCCTTCCTGTGCGTCCAGCTGCTCGGTCAGCGCGCGCACGGTCAGCAGACCGGTATCCAGGTTGTGCCGCGCGCGGTAGGCCAGGTCCCGCTCGTAGGCCAGGCGCTCGCTGACATCCTCGGCCAGCACAAGGCAGGCCGGGCGACCGTCGAAATCCAGCATGGACAGGTGCGCACGCACCTCGAACTCGCTGCCATCACGGCGCCGGTGCATGCGTACCGTCGATTCCGGCAGTCCATCCACGCGTGCCCGTGCAATGGCGCCCATCACCTCGTCCCACCCGCCACGCGGACGGATGTCAAGGATGCTCATCTGCAGGAACTCTTCGCGGCTGTAGCCGTACTGCTCGACGGCCGCTTGGTTGACTTCAAGGAAACGCAGGCTGCTTGGATCGAACACCCAGAACGGTGCCGGATTGCGGTCGAACAGCAGGCGGAAGCGGCGCTCTGCACGACTCATCTGTTCGCGCGCACGGTAGCGCTCGGTCTGGTCGGTCAGCGCGCCGATCATGCGCCGCTGGCGGTCGGCCACCTCCACGCGCTGGCCGCGCGCGGCCACCCAGCGCACCTGGCCACCGGGCAGCACCAGGCGGAACTCCTGGTCCAGCACCGCGTTGCCGGCGAACGACTGCTCGAACGCACGCTGCAGTCGCTCACTGTCCTCGCGATGCACGCGGGTAAAAAAGTCGGACAAAGGCAGCGAGTCGGCCGGGATGCCGAAAATCTCCCGGGCCAAGGGCGACCAATGCAGCTGCGCGGCATCTTCGTCCACATGCCAGGTGCATACGCGTCCGACCTGGTTGGCCAACGCAAGTTCGGCACTGCCGGTGCGCAGTTCCTCGGCCATCGACTGATGGCTGCGGGTACTGCGCCGCACCGCGTACAGCAGCACCAGCAGCACGGCGATGTAGGCCAGCACAATGACCACTGCTGCGTGCAGGTAGGGCCACCAGGGCGCCAGCACATCCTCGTCGGCCAACCCGACCTGCACCGCCAGCGGGCTGTGCTGCAGCGTGCTGATGGTGGAGATACGCGGAATGCCATCTACCGCGCCTTGGATGCTGCCCAGTTCCACCACGGCAGCACGCCCCAGCAGGTCGCGTCCCGGCAGGTGATAGCGATGGCCCACCGTCGCCTGCGGGTCCGGTACCCGTGCCAGCATGGCACCATCCCGGTCACTGATCGACACCAGTCCATGAGGGCCGACGTCCAGGCCACTGACAATGCGCTGCAGCTCCTCGCAGCGCAGGCGCGCCAGCAGCCAGCGGTCGCCCGCCATCGGCAGCGCCAGCGGCACCACCCAGCTGCCATCGATGATCTGCTGCGGCGGGCCGAGGTACAGCGCGCTGCCCTGCCCGCGCCGCTGCGGGTCGGTCCACAGCGGCAGCTGCAGGTCGCCCTTGCCGGCGGTCAGCGCGCGGCCGTAGGTATCGAGCACCACGATGCTGTGCAGTTCCGCGTGGCGGCCCAGCACACCGTCAATGGTCGCATCAAGCAGCGGCGGCGCCTGCGCCGGCACGCTGCGGAACAGCTGCGCGGCGTCGGCGGCGATACCGCTCATGGCCCGCTCCAGGTTGCGCAGTTCCATCGCCAGCAGCCGCTCGGTACCCACGGCCATGGCACGGCTCTGCCGCTGCGCGGCTTCCAGCCGGCGCTGGTAGTCGTTGGCCAGCATCACCGCCAGCACCACGGCCAGCAGGACGCCCACGGCGATGCCGCCCCAGGTGATGGCGCGCAGCGGCCGGGCCAGCGCGTGCTTCAACGCTGGCATCGGTCGGTGTTCCCTGTGCAGACGACTGGCTTCATGCGCGAACGATTCCTCCACATCCCCGACCAGAGCGGCCGCAGATCAGCATTCTTGACGCCTGGGTCGGTCCGGTGCGCCACCTCCCCGCGGCTGCACCGGCATGCAGCCCCCAGCATGCACCACGTCGATGACGGCGTGAAGATCGTCGGCGCGTGTTCAGCCAGATCGCGCACAGCGCGGCCTCCCGTGGCGAAGCATCCAGCACACGCGCAGGGGATTAGACTTGGGGTTTTCCCGCTGCAAGAGAAGTCCATGTCCAAGCTGCGCCGTCCCACCCTGGCGCTGGCCATCCTCGCCAGCCTGTCCCTGGCCGCCTGCGACCGCACGGCCGAACCGGCCGCCGGCACCGCCGCGCCCGCCGATGCCACCCCTGCCCCGGCCAAGCCGATGCTGGGCAGCTTCGGCTTCGATGCCAGCGGCATGGACCGCAGCATCGCCGCCGGCGACGACTTCTTCGGCTTCGCCAACGGCACCTGGGTGAAGAACACCGAGATCCCGGCCGACCGTTCGCGCTTTGGCAGCTTCAACGTCATCGCCGAAAAGACCCAGGCCGATACCCGCGCGATCCTCGAAGGCGCCGCCGGCAATGCGCAGGCCAGCGGCGATGACAAGCTGATCGGTGACTACTACGCCGCGTTCATGGACGAGGCCGGCATCGAGAAGCGCGGCATGGCCCCGGTGCAGCCGCAGCTGGCCGCGATCGGCGGCATCGCCGACAAGGCAGGCCTGGCGCGTGCGCTGGGCGGCGACATGCGCGCCGACGTCGACCTGCTCAACGCCACCAACTTCTACACCGACCGCCTCTTTGGTTTGTGGGTGTCGGTGGACATGCTGCAGCCGGACCGCAACGCGCCGTACCTGGTGCAGGGCGGCCTGGGCATGCCCGACCGCGATTTCTACCTGGGTGATGGCCGCATGGCCGAGCTGCGCAAGCAGTACCAGGCCTACATCGCGCAGGTGCTGCAGCTGGCCGGCGTGGCCGACCCGGCCGGCAAGGCGCAGCGCATCCTCGCGCTGGAAACCAGGATCGCCCAGGCCCACGCCAGCCAGGAAGAAACCAACAACGTGACCCTGGGTGCCAACCCGTGGACGCAGGCGGACTTCAACGCCAAGGCGCCGGGCATGGACTGGGCGGCGTTCCTGGACGCAGCAAAGCTGGGCCAGCAGCAGGACTTCATCGTGTGGCAGCCGAAGGCTGTCGCCGGCCTGTCCAGGCTGGTGGCCACCGAGCCGCTGGACGTGTGGAAGGACTACATGACCTTCCACGCATTGGACCGCGCCGCGGCCTACCTGCCGAAGACATTCGCAGACGCCCGCTTCGCCTTCCACGGCACCGCGCTGAGCGGCACCCCGCAGCAGAGCGACCGCTGGAAGCGCGCGGTGGACGATGCCAACCACGCCGTGGGTGAAGCCATCGGCAAGCGCTACGTGGAAAAGCACTTCGACGCCAAGACCAAGGAGCGCGCGGACGAGATGGCGAAGAACATCATCGCCGCCTTCGCCAAGCGCATCGATGCCTTGGCCTGGATGTCGCCGCAGACCAAGGCGCACGCCAAGGCCAAGGTGGCCGGCCTGACCGTGGGCATGGGCTACCCGGACACCTGGCGCGACTACACCGGCCTGGAGATCCGCCGTGACGATCCGCTGGGCAATGCGCAGCGCGCCGAGCAGTTCGAGTACGCGCGCAACGTCGCCAAGCTGGGCAAGCCGGTCGACCACAACGAGTGGGCGATGCTGCCGCAGACCATCAACGCGATGAACGTGCCGCTGGAAAACCGCCTGGTGTTCCCGGCCGCGATCCTGCAGCCGCCGTTCTTCGACGGCGCTGCCGACGACGCAGTGAACTACGGTGCCATCGGCGCGGTGATCGGCCACGAGATCAGCCACGGCTTCGACAACGCCGGCGCGCTGTTCGATGAAACCGGTAAGCTGCACAACTGGTGGACGGCCGAAGACCTCAAGCAGTTCAATGCCGCCGGCGATGCACTGGCCGCGCAGTTCAGCAGCTATGAGCCGTTCCCCGGCGTGCACGTCAACGGCAAGCTGACCCTGGGCGAGAACATCGCCGACGTGGCCGGCCTGGGCACCGCCTACGACGCCTACCAGCTGTCGCTGCAGGGCAAGCCGGGCCAGACCCTGGAAGGCTTCACGCCGGACCAGCGCTTCTTCCTCGGCTTCGCCCAGGCGTGGCGCAGCAAGAGCCGCGAGCAGGCACTGCGCAACGGCCTGCTGACCGACGTGCACGCACCGGGCCAGTACCGTGCGCTGACTGTGCGCAACATCGATGCGTGGTACCCGGCGTTTGAAGTGAAGGAAGGCCAGAAGCTGTACCTGGCCCCGGACAAGCGGGTCAAGGTGTGGTGATGTGATGCGAACGGGCGCCGAAATGCGCCCGTTTTTTTGGTGGATGCCGGGTCATCCACGCATGGCGTGGATCTACTACTGCGCGGCATGGATCCCCAGTAGAGCCACGCCATGCGTGGATGCGCACCGTCGATCCGTAGAGCCACGCCATGCGCGGATCCGCGCGATGGATCAACACACGGTCGGCCACTCCCGCAGCACCTCTACCGGCACACCCACGCGTGCACACGCGCGCGTGGCCAGGCCATCGGGCAACGCGCGGCGGAACAGCGGTGCCATGCCCTGCATCAGCGTGGCCGATGCGGCCGCCTGGGTACGCTGGCCGGCACTGCGCTCCAGCATCGCCTCGGCCCAGTCGGGCAGCAGCGCGGCACCGGCGCCGAGGAACACCGCGCGCGACAGGCCCGGGATCGGCACTGGCAGGTTGACCGCCGACAACACCGCCAGCACCTCGCGCGACCGTGCATCGGCCAGCAGCTCCGGCTGCCGCGCGCAGAAATAGGCGGCCACCTCCGCTTCGCTGCGCGGCACATCCACCGCGCCCAGCGCTTCGGCCACGCAGCGGTACTCGTCGTAGTAGCGGTCGGCAATCTCCACCGGCACCTCGCGCCCGTAGCGGCGATAGCCCTGCAGGAAACCGAACGCCTCGGTCACGTGCACCCACGTCAGCAGCTGCGGGTCATCGGCGGCATAGGCCTCGCCCTGCGCGGTGCGGCCGCGGATCTGCGCATGGATGCGGCGCACCTTGGCCACCAGTTTTTCCACTTCAGCACTCGGCGCGTAGCTGGTGCCGGCGACGAACGCGGTGGTCCGGCGCAGGCGGCCGACCAGGTCCTGGCGGAAGTTGGAGTGGTCGTACACGCCGGCCAGCGCACGCGGGTGCAGGGTCTGCAGCATCAGCGCACACAGGCCGCCGGCCAGCATCGAGGGCAGCTCGGCGTGCATGCGCCAGGTCACGCTGTCCGGCCCGAACCAGCCGGGGTCGCCCAGCGGGTGGTCATAATCGATGCCGCTCTGGCCGCGCGGAAAGGCATCGAGCACCCAGCGCCGGATCGGCGCGGTGACGGGGCGGGAAAGGCGGTGCAGCAGCGGCGGCATCTTCGGTCCAGGCGGTGGCGGAATCGGCCGCGGTCTGCGCGGTCAGCCTCGATTCTGGGCGATACGGGCCGATACAGCGAGCCCGTGGGCTCAACCACGGTTCCATGTGCAGCCGCAGCACATTTCACCCTGCGACATCTTGACGCAGGCTCCCGGCGCAATGCTGCACCGCACCAACATTCACGTATTCAGACTAAACCCTTACGGCGCTAGGCATTCCACCCATTGCACGGCCCGCTGGAAGTGCTAGAACTGAACCCGCCACACCGTCCAATGCTGATCGACGCACGTTCCACAAGGGAGCCAGCCATGATTGCTTTGTTCAAGGGTTTGGGATTACTGCTTCGCGACAACGAGCTCTACCACAGCCCGTTCGACAGACAGGTCGCGCACTGGCGCAATCTCAGCGAGCAGCAGATCCGCGAAGAAGTGGCGGTGCTGGCCCAGGCCAAGTGCCAATGGCTGATCGCCTCGATCATCGGCTGGCAGGCGGCGTCCCTGCTCATCCTCGGCCTGATCGCCAACTATCTCTGGCGCGACGATTACCACATTACCTTCACCCGCGTGGTCGTGGTGTTCGGCTCGTGGGTGTCGATCCTGTTCGTCATCTGGTTCATGGCCAACATGTTCGACCAGCAGGCCGGCTTCGAGCGCTGGATGAAGGCATTCAACAGCCGTGCCCGCATCACCTCCAAGGCCGACAGCGTCGAGTGCGTGGCCGAAGCGCTGGACCTGGCCGAGCACTACCCCGAGGTGCTCGACTACAAGCAGGCCGTCACCAGCCGGCGCGAGCTGCGCCACGAGGACATCCGCATCATGACCGAGATCGGCCGCATGCGGCAGCACTCGGAACTGGTCGGCCGGCTCAACCATGTCGGCGAAACCGAACACCACCACGATCTGACCCTGCAGCCGGCCTACTGAGGCTGGCCAATGGGTCCAGGGAAGCGGGGGGAGCCACAATGCCACCGTGCACTGTCACGGTGGCATTGTTCTTTCTACATGCCGCGGAAAAGGCTCATGAACGGCTGGCTGACCACCAGCGTTTCCGGACGCTGGCGCAGGCGCAGCACGCCGCGGCCGGTGTCATCGCGGCTGACCGCCGCCACCGCCTTCATGTTGACGATGGTCGAGCGGTGCACCTGGCGGAAGTGCTGCGGGTCGAGCACTTCCAGCAGTTCGCGCAGCGGCGTGCGCAGCAGGCTTTCGCCGGCACTGGTGACCACCGTCGTGTACTTGTTGTCGGCGCGGAAATAGACAACGTCCTCCAGCATGATCAGCTGCGTGTCGCGGCCATTGCTGGCGGTGATCCAGGCCAGCGGCGGGCGGTCACCCGCGCCCTGTGACGGGCCCAGGCGCTGCAGCAGGCGTTCCAGCACCGCATCGTCCTGGCGGGTGTTGGGCAGCCGCGAAAGGATGCGCTCGCGGGTGGCCAGCAGGCGCTCGTCGCTGACCGGCTTCAGCAGGTAATCCATCGCGCCCTGCTCGAACGCGTCGATGGCGTACTGGTCGTAGGCGGTGACGAACACCACCTGCGTGCGCGGACTCAGTTCGGACAGCGCGCGCGCCACTTCGATGCCGCTGATGCCGGGCATGCGGATATCCAGGAAGGCGATGTCAGGCTGCTTTTCGGCCAGCTGTTCCAGCGCGCTGGCGCCATCCTCGCACTCGGCCACCAGCTTCAGATCCGGCCACAACCGGCCCAACTGTTCCACCAGCGACTGCCGCAGCAGTTCCTCGTCTTCGGCGATCAGGGCTTCAAGCGGCATGGCTGCGTTCCTTGGCCGGCTGTGGCAGGGTCATGGTGGCGGCGACGCCGCTGGGGAAATTGGCGACGATGGCCACGCCGGCCTGCTCGCCGCAGGTCAGGCGCAGGCGCTCGCGCAGGTTCTTCAGGCCGATGCCGGTGCCGCTGGTGCCCTGGCCGAAGCCCAGGCCGTCGTCGGCCACGGTCACCGTCACGTGGTCATCGAACGCTCGCGCCAGGATCCAGATCGTGCCGCCGCCGGGCTTGGGTTCCAGGCCGTGCTTGATCGCGTTTTCCACCAGCGTCTGCAGGGCCATCGCCGGCATGTGCACGCCGTGCAGTTCGTTGGGCACCTGCACTTCCACCGCCAGCCGCGCGCCCATGCGGATGCGCAGGATTTCCAGGTAGGCGCGGGTGCGCTCCAGCTCCACACCCAGCGTGGACACCGACTCATCCACCTGCGGCAGCGAACTGCGCAGGTACTGGATGAGGTGGCCGAGCATCTGTTCGGCGCGGCCGGGATCGGTGCGGGTGAGTACCTGCGCGTTGGCCAGGGTGTTGTAGAGGAAGTGCGGTTCCACCTGCGCGTGCAGCAGGTTCAGGCGGGCCACCGACAGTTCCTTTTCCACATGCGTCTGCTCGGCGGCGGCCTGCTCGTCGCGGCGCTGGTCGGCCACGCGGCGGGTGATCGCGCGGGTGACGGCCTCGGCGTTCTCGAAATTGCTGCCCTCATCCAGCGCCAGCAGGTCGGCCCACCAGCCGGCATCGGGCTCGAACAGCAGGGTAACGGTGCTGGTGCCCTGCCCCGGGGTGACCGTGGCCTGCACGCTGTTGCGCTTGATGGCCAGCCGCGCCGGCAGGTTCCAGCGCGACGGCTGGCGGCCATTCCAGGGATCGACGCGGCGCACGTAGGCGCGCACCTGCAGGCTGCCGGCAGCGCTTTCCACGTCTTCCACCCGCGGCAGTTCAGCAACGGCGGCCTCGACCAGGGCGAACGCAGGGCCGGCATCCAGCGGCACTTCAATCTGGCGGCGCTGGTGGCCGGACAGGGTGCTGCCATCGAGGCGACCGGCGATCAGCCACACGCGGCGCACATGGGTGATGGCACTGCCCAGCGCGGTGATCATCAGGAACATCGCCAGCAGGCCGAAGATCCAGCCCGGGCCATCGTTCATGCCGCTGAAGATGCCGCTCCAGACCATGCCGGCCACCAGCAGTGCCACGGCCCAGGCCAACAGGTGACGGAGAATGAGAGTGAGGCTGGCGATCACGGCAGCGCCTTGGAGGAAGGGGGTGAGCCGAGCATAGGTCGGCCCACCGGGCAAACAAGCGGCCTGCGACGAAGCCCCGGAAACCGGGGATGGAAGCTGTTACGGGAACGCCGGGCATGGCCCGGCGCTACCGGTGCTTCTTATTTGCGCTGTGCGGCGCTGCTGTCACGCACGGCGCGGAACGACTCGTCGGTGCTCCAGTTCGGCCAGCTGCGCGAGTTGGCCAGCTGGTTGCCCAGCGTGTAGAGCACTTCCAGGTCGCGCGCGGCACCGGCGAACACCCAGTCCGGCTGCCATTCGTCGCCCTGCTGGTGGTAGCGCTTGGCGGTGTAATCCTCCGAGGCCTTCTTGCCGGCGGCAACGCCACCGTCCACCCAGTCCTGGCCGGCCGACCAGGACAGGGCCGGCACGCCGCGCTTGGCGAACGAGAAGTGATCGGAGCGGAAGAACAGGCCTGCTTCCGGCTTCGGGTCCGGGGTGTAGCGGATGTCCCAGCCCTTGGCGACGTCCTTCAGCTGGTCAAGCAGTTCGAAGCGGGCGGTGCCGTAGATGCCGAAATCACGCGACGGACCGAACGGCGACATGCCGTCCATGTTGATCGCCGCCACGGTGGTTTCCAGCGGGTACAGCGGGTGGGTGGCGTAGTACTCCGAACCCAGCAGGCCCTTTTCCTCGGCGGTGACCGCCAGGAACAGCAGCGAGCGCTGCGGACGCGGGCCCTTGGCGAAGCCGCGGGCCAGTTCGATCAGCGAGGCGGTGCCGCTGGCGTTGTCCAGCGCGCCGTTGAAGATGCGGTCGCCGCGCGCGTCCGGCTCGCCCACGCCGATGTGGTCCCAGTGCGCGCTGTAGATGATCGTCTCGTCCGGGTGGCTGCTGCCTTCCAGGCGTGCGGCCACGTTGTGCGAGGTGATCACTTCGGTCTTCACCGCGTACTTCGCATCCAGGCTGGCGCCGGTCAGCGGCACCGGCGTGAAGTCGCGCTGCTGCGCCTTCTTCTTCAGCGCCTCGAAATCCTGCCCGGCAGCGCGGAACAGCTCGACGGCGAGGTCGCGCTGGATCCAGCCTTCCAGCAGCGGGTGGGTCTCGGCGGGGTTGTCACGCACCACGTCGAACATGGTGTTGGTGTTGGAGCCGGCCACGGTGGCCCAGCCGTACGAGGCCGGTGCGGTCTCGTGCACGATCAGCACGCCGAGCGCGCCCTGGCGTGCGCCTTCTTCGTACTTGTACGGCCAGCGCCCATACCAGGTCATGCCCTTGCCGTCGAAGTCGCCCTTGCCGGTTTCGAAGTCGGGGTCGTTGATCAGCACGACGGCGATCTTGCCCTTCAGGTCGACGCCCTTGAAGTCGTCCCAGTTGCGCTCCGGCGCCTTCACGCCATAGCCGAGGAAGACCAGCGGGGCCTTGCTGATGTCGACGGTGGTGGCGCCATTCATGGCGGCGCGCACGGCGATCTGCTTGCCCTGGTCGAGGGTGACGGTCTTGCCGCCCTGGTGCAGGGCCAGCTGCGGGGTACCGACGATGTCGCCCTTGCGCAGCGGCACGGCCTGCGTCCACAGGCGCTTGCCATCCTGCAGGTCGCCACCCGGCTGCAGGCCGGCGGCGGCAAACTGCTTGCTGAGGTAGGCAACGGTTTTTTCTTCGCCCGCGGTGGCCGGCGAGCGGCCCTCGTAGGCGTCGGAAGCCAGTTCCTTGACGTCGGCGGAGATCCGCGCGCCATCGAATTTCGGCGTGGCGGCCATCAGTGCGCTCGACACCGACAGGGCCAGGATGCCCAGTACTGCTCGTTTCATTGCTCTCTCCAGCAGGAAAATCCTTGCGGAGTGTAATGGGATTCGGCAGGGCTGCGCCCTGGACCTGCAGAGGCCAAGGCCGAAGCAACAGCAACAGCAACAGCGCGCATTCCGTGGGATGGCGGTAGATCCAGGCCATGCGTGGATGACGGAAACACGAAGGGGTCAGATCCCTTTCCCGGCGGGAAAGGGCTCTGACCCCATCTGTGTGTTGCTTGAGCCTGTTACCAGTTCGGGTCTTCGGCCGGGGCGGCAGCGGGCTTGGGCTTTGGCTTGCTGGCCGGGCGGGCGCTGGCCGCCGGGGCCGCCTGGGCGGTGGCGCTGGCACTGACCGGCTTGCTGCCCAGCTTCTGGCGCAGTTCCAGCTGGCCCGGGCGGAAGCCGCCGCGCACGGCGTCCCCGCCTTCTTCGATGGTGCCGTAGGAGGTCTGCGCGGCCACGCGGTCGATGCGGATGGTGCAGCACGGGTGTTCGCTGCGACCCAGCGAGCGACCGGTCTGCGGATCCTTCAGCTCCTCACCCAGGCGCACGACTTGCCAGCGCTGGCCGGCCTGCAGGCTTTCACCGCCCTGGCTCAGTACCACCTGGTCGCCATCCACCGAAACCACCGACACCGGGAACAGCGTGGTGACGATGCTGGTGCCGATCTGGCCGGACAGCGACTCCATCATCGCCGCCGCCATGTTGCGGCCGTTGACCACGCGCGGCAGAGTGCTCGGGCCGGTCGAGGCAAGCTGGTGGTCGAAGCTGTCGGACATCACCACCTGGCCGGTGGTGGCATTGATCAGGCGCAGGGTGATGCGGCCACCGCCGGAATACGAGGTCACCTGCCGGTCGGACATGCGCAGGTTGCGCACGCTGCGCGGGTATTCGAAGCGTTCGATGGTCGGGATCAGGATCAGGTCGGTGGCCAGCTGCTGGCCCAGCCGCGCGGTATCCTGCAGGCGCACGTTGCCGCTGTTGATGTGGCCGATCTCGGCCTGCATCTCATCGCCGAACTCACGGTCCAGTACGATGAAGCGCTGCGTCTGGGTGAGCGTATCGGACAGGCGTGCGCGGATCGCATCGGCCACTTCGTCGGCGGCCACGCGGCCATCGCCGACGGCGTAGCTGCCGGCCTTGGTGCGCGGCAGGGCCACCACGATCTTCGGCTTGCCCTGCTCGTCCGGTGCGCGGTACTGCGCGATCTGCGCACGCACGCGCACCTTCCAGTAGCTGCGCATGCTGCGGTGGGTCACGTCCGAATCGAAGGAGCTGGCGCCGCGCTTGGCATCCACCTTCACCTTCTCTTCGTAGGTCTCCTTGACGCTGGCTTCGGCCGAACCACCGCCGCCGGAGGCCTTCGCCGAGGCTTGGCCGGATGCACTTGCCGAGGCCTCGCCCTTGAAGCTCCAGCCTTCGTCGCTGGCGCGCACGCGGGCAATGGTCTCTTCGTCGAGCTGGCGCACTTCTTCCTGCGACAGGATCTCGTAGCCGAGCACCGCGCCCTGCGAGCCGGCAATCATCTGCTGGGTGAACGCGTCGGCGCGGATGTCGCCGACGTGTTCACCGTCCACGTCCACATGCAGGCCTGCGCGCAGGCTCTGCATCTGGCTGGCCACGCGTACGCCGTTGACCTGGGCCACGGCCGACTGCAGCGCCGACACCACCGCCAGCTCGGGGGTGCTGCCGATACCGTCGGCCTCGCGCGCCACCTGGGTGGTGCCGCCGAAATCCGGCGTGCCACGCATCGGCGCGTCTGCCACCGGCGCATTGGCTTCCAGCGCGCTGGGGGCCCTGTCCTTGGCGGGGGCAGCCGCATCGGCCGGTGCCTCCTGCCTGCCGCAGGCGGCCAACAGGGCGGCGAGCAGGCCCAGTCCGATCAATCGGGTCGTCGTACGCATGGGGATGGACCTCGGATCAGAGCGAGTCGAGCATCGAGTCGGCGTTCGACGGCACCTTCACCTTGCTCTTCTTGGCAAAGGTCACCGCCGACTTGGTCGAGCCGTACAGGCCCTTGATGTAGCCCGGCGATTCCTTGGCCACCCACGCACCAGCCGCCAGCTTGCGACCCACGGTGGCCAGCTGGGTGGCGCCCAGGTTCTTCATGCCCGCGGTGAAGTTGCTGGCTTCGCCGCCCAGCTTCTGCGCTTCGGCGGCCGAGGCCAGCATCTGCACCAGGCCTTCGGCGTAGTGCTGCTTGGATTCGGCGCTCAGTTCCGGCTGCGCGGCCTGGCGCTCGTCGATGGCGGCCTGTGCAGCTTCGCTGACCGACACCGACTTCTTCATCTTGTCGACGTTGACCGAACCGGACGACAGCGCCTGGCGCTCGGCCTCCAGCAGCTGCACCTGCTCGGCCAGGCCGAAGGCGCGGGCGAACGAGGTCTGTGCCTGCAGCGAATGCGACTGCGAGCTGACGAAACGACGGACCAGCGCTTCCTGCGCGGCTTCGTCCGGCGCACCGGCGCTGGAGGCGCTGCTGGATGCACCGGTGGCGGCACCGGCCAGGTCCTTCAGCTTGCCGAACTGGGCGTGCGCCGGCATCGACAGGGTGGCAGCGGCGATGGCCACGGCGAGAGCAGTAGTACGGATCATTGGAATTCCTTTTTGGAGAGCGGCCGCAGTGCGGCGCGTGGGAAGACGGGAGGCGCGCCAGGTCATGCCCGGCGCAGGACACCAGCAATCAGCGGACAGCCTTGACGTTCAGCTCGTTGATCATCTGCTGTGCAGCCTTTTCGGCCGCCAGCTGCAGGGCGTTGGTGCGGGCCACGGTTTCGTTCGGCCCGATACCGGAGAACTGCACCGGGCCGACCGACGACACGGTGCGCGGGAAGCGACCGGTCACGTCCAGCACCTTGCCGGTGACGGTGACGAACACGCGGGTATTGCCACTGGCCGGGTCACGATCGCGCATGCCCACGTCCAAGGTGCCCACGGCGATGTACGGGATGTTGGCCGCACGGATACCGTTGGCGGTGTCACGCAGGGTGGCCGGGGCCAGGTCGTTGCCGGTGCTGAAATCCTTGCGGATGCGTTCGATGCTGAGCAGGCCACGCGACTCGCCTTCGACGTACTCGGCTTCGACCACTTCGTAGCCGGCGGCACTGAAGGCACCGGTCATGGCGGTGTTGACCTCGGCAGCGTTGGCGACCTTCCAGGTGATGTTGTCGGCACGCGCGGTGGTGCTGCCGCCGCTGGTGACCGACACCGAACCGTTCTGGTTGATGCTGCCATTGGTGCTGACCGAGTTGCCGCGGAACGAGTCACCTTCGCGGGTGTTCTCGCTGTAGCTGCTGCTGGCATCGACGCGACGGTATTCCTTGTCCTGGAACGACTGCACGGTGTCCTGCGAGCGCGCCATGAACAGGAAGGTCAACAGCGAACGCTGTGCGGCGGTGGCACCGGCCACGGCCGAGCCCGCATCCAGCTTGGTCTGCAGCAGCGTCGTGTTGATCTCCGCACGCACGGTGACGCTGTAGGTCTTGGCCTTCTTGTCTTCGTTGTCCGACAGCTGCATGGCGCTGAGCACGTAGCGGTCGATTTCACCGATGAACTCCGGGCGGCGTGCCTCGAACAGGCGCAGCTTGGCCGCACCGGTTTCGGCTATGTACGCCTCCAGGGCATTGACCTTGGCCTTGTTCAGGGCTTCGGCGCGGGTACCGGCACTCAGGCGCAGGCTGTAGCTGGCCGAGCCGGTACCACGCGAACTGGCGGTCTGTGCGGCGACCGGCGAGGCCACCATCAGGACGATGAGGGTGAGCAGGATGGTACGCATCAACGACATGATTTGATCAACTCCTGGAGGGCTTGGGTCTGCTGCTGCAACGGGCGGCCGCCCGGCTTCTGTTCGTCCAGCCAGGCGCGTGAATCGGCGCGCTTGGCGGCGGCGCCGGCGAAGGCATCGAAGCCGGCCAGCAGCGTTTCGTAGCTGGCCGACCATTGGTCGACCTGCCACTGCGTGACTGGCACCACCTTGGTGGCGCCCTTGCGCAGCGGCTGTTCGAAATAGACCTTGCCGGAGAACGGCTCGGTGACCTTGGCAGTGAAGAACGCGCCGAACAGCATCGTCTTCATCGCGGCGGTCTCTTCGATCACGCCGTTCTTCAGCGCGTCCACCTGCAGGGTGATGACGTAGTCCGGCTCGGGAATCTTCAACTGGTAGACCTTTCCATCGGCGAAGCGCGCCGCCATCGCACCGCCGATCGCCTGGCCCGAGGCCGGCGGCAGCAGGCCGACGCCGGTGTTGGACGACAGCGTCTTGGACAGCTCATGGGCCAGCGTCGCGCGCAGCGTGTCGGCCCACTTCGGGTCGGGCAGCTTGGCCACGGTCGCCTCCGACAGCGTCACTGCGCCCACCTGCAGGCGTCGCGAGGCCGCTTCGGGCAGCCTGGCCTGGGCCAGGGTGGTGGCCAGCACCTGCGGCAGCGCCGCATTGCCGCTGCCGTACAACAGGTCGGCGACGATGGCATCGATATCGTCATTGCCCGGGCGGTAGTCCTGCACGTCGATGCGCTGCAGGGTGATCGGGTAGGACGCGATCACCTGGCGTTCGCGGAAGTCGAAGAACAGGGCCTGCAGGGCCACTTCCACCAGCACCTTGTACTGGTCGCCGATCGGCTCGACCGATACCAGCTCGCGGTCCAGGGCGGCGGCCAGTACGATCGCGCTGGTGGTGCCGTCAAGCATGGCCACCGGCTGGTCGATCAGTTCCAGGGACGCCGGCGGGCGACGCTTGAGTGCCTGCGCCAAGGTCTGGTTGAGCGGAATCAGGCCGCGCTTTTCCAGCACGGCATGTGCGTGCGGCGTGGTCGCCTGCACGGCAGCGGCATCAGCGGTGTAGGCAAAACCGGCCCAGTAGGCCTGCTGCGATTTGTCTGCAGCCTGCGCGGCCCACGGCCACACGGCCAGGCACAACACACAGGCGAGCAGGCGCGCAAAGGCGCGCGGCGCGCGCTTCGTCCTTGAAAACATCCAACCACTCCTGGTTCAACGCACGTTGCGGGGGCAGAGTCGCCCCCGATGGGCGCGAAACATAGCCGCTCCCGGGGCTGGCGACAAGTGCTGTCGCTACCCGCCCTGGTTTTCGGCCGCCAGACCCGCCCGCTGCCGCAGCAGGAGGCGCTCGACCTGGTTCTGGCTCAGATCCGCCGCCGTGGCAAATGCGTCACGGGCATCCAGCTCCCGGCCGAGCTGCAGCAGCAGCTCGCCCCGCACCACCTGCAACGGGGCATAGCCCTGCAACCGCGCATCGACCAGCAACGGCTGCAACAAGCCCCAGGCCGCGAACGCACCGTCACTGCGCGACACCGCCACCACCCGGTTGAGGGCCACCACCGGCGAGGGCATCACCTGCAGCAGCTGCGCATATAGCGCGACGATGCGTGCCCAGTCGGTGTCTTCGGCACGGCGCGCGGTGGCATGGCAGGCCGCGATGCGTGCCTGCAGGACGTAGGCATCGTTGTCGCCGCCAGCATCCAGCGCACGCTGCAGCACCTGTTGCCCGCGTTCAATCTGCAGCCAGTCCCAGCGCGCGCGGTTCTGCACGTCCAGCAAAAGCGGCTGGCCCTGCGCATCGACACGCGCCGCGGCACGCGAGGCCTGCAGTTCAATCAGCGCCAGCAGGCCCAGCACCGGCGGCGCGGGCAGCCGATGGGCGAGGATGCGGGCCAGCCGCAACGCTTCCTCGCATAGGGCCGGGCGCATCCAGTCATCGCCGGCACTGGCCGCATAGCCCTCATTGAAGACCAGGTAGATCGCCTCCAGCACCGAGGCCAGCCGCTCGGGCAGCGCCTCGGCGCGCGGCACTTCGTAGGGCACCTGCTTCTGCACCAGGGTGCGCTTGGCGCGCACGATGCGCTGGGCGATGGTCGGCTCCGGCTGGAGGAAGGCGCGGGCGATTTCGGTCGTGGTCAGGCCGCCCAGCAGGCGCAGGGTCAGCGCCACCCGTGCATCGGCCGGCAGCACCGGATGGCAGGCCACGAACATCAGCCGCAGCAGATCGTCGCCGAGGTCGTCTTCCAGTGCCTGGCTGTCATCGGGTGCGGGCAGCGCCACCGGGTGCAGCTCCTCGCCCCATTGCGCATGCTGCTGCGCCACGCGCTGGTGCTGGCGCAGCACATCGATGGCACGGTTGCGCGCGGTGGTCATCAGCCAGGCTCCGGGGTTGTCCGGGATGCCCTGCGCCGGCCAGCGCTCCAGCGCGGCCAGCCAGGTGTCCTGGGCCAGCTCCTCGGCGCGGCCGACATCTCCGCCGAGCAGCCGCGCCAGGCGCGCGATCAACACCGGCGATTCCATCCGCCAGAGGGTCTCCAGTCGCTGGCTCAACGCGGGCTCGGTCATGCGCCGATGACAGCACGCAGGCCGTGCCCGCACAAGCGCCCGCGGCCAGCAGCGGGCATCAACCGGGCCCGCCATCCATGTGTGCGATCTCCCACAGGTGGCCATCCAGGTCCTGGAAGCCGCGCTGGTACATGAATCCGTAGTCGCGCGCCGGCTGCGGTTCGCTGCCACCGGCAGCCACTGCCTTGTCCACCATCACGTCCACCGCCTTGCGGCTGGCCGCGGAAAGGCAGGTGATCACCTCGGTCTCCGCCTGCGCATCGGCAATGTTCTTGTTGGTGAACTGCTGGAAGAACGGCCTGACCAGCAGCATCACGAAGATGCTCTCGCTGATGACCATGCAGGCGGCGTCTTCATTGGTGTAGGCCGGGTTGAAGCTGTAGCCCAGCGCGCTGAAGAAGTCCTTGGACTGTTGCAGGTCCTGCACGGGCAGGTTGACGAAGATCATCTGTGGTTGCGGTGCGCTCATCGTTGCGTTTCCTGTGCGGGTGATGGGAGATGGATGTTGTTGGAGCCGGATCAGGGCTGCTTCATGCAGTTGACCATCCACGGCTTGCCGAAGCGGTCGATCAGCATGCCCCAGCGATGCGCCCAGAACGTCTCGGCGATCGGCATCTGCACCTGGCCGCCTTCTGCCAGCGCGGCAAACACGCGCTCGGCCTCCTCGATGCTGTCGACGTCGACATTGATGGTGGTCGAACCGCCCTCGCCGCCGCCCGGGCCATCGGCGGCCATCAGGATCGCACCATCGATCTCCAACTGGCTGTGCGCCACGTGGTCGAGGGTTTCAGCCGGCATCTCGTTGCAGCCCGGCGAACCATCGGATGGCGGCATGTCGCGGTACTTCATCTCGGATGTGACCTGGCCGCCGAGGGCCTTGGCATAGAAGGCCATCGCATCATGGGCCTGGCCGCTGAAGCCAAGGAAGGGAATCAGTTTCATGGCAATGCTCCGTTGGGTGGTGGCGCCGGGGCGTACCGGCGGAATGGTTGCGGTAGCGCCGGGGCGTACCGGCGGAATGGTTGCGGTAGCGCCGGGTCATACCCGGCGGAGGATCAGTTTTCCAGCTGTTCCCGCAGACGCTTTTCCTGCTGCTGTAATTCGGGGGCGAAGGCTTCGCCGAAATCCTCGGCGGTGATCAGCGGACGCAGCTCGAGGGTGCCGCCAGCGCCGAACGGGGCACGGCTGGCCCATTCGATGGCCTCGTCCAGCGAGCGCACGTTCCACAGCCAGAAGCCGGCGATCTGCTCGCTGGGCGGGCCGAAGGGCCCGGCCTGCACCTGCGGGGCGGCGGCACCAAAATGAATGCGGCGGCCAAGGGCAGTGGCGTGCAGGCCCTCACCGGCGAGCATGATGCCGGCGGCGGCGAGTTGTTCGTTGTAGGCGCCCATTTCGGCCAGTTCCGCTTCGCTGGGCAGGCGCCCCGCTTCGGAATCGGCGTTGGCTTTGACGATCACCATGACTTTCATGTGGGTCTCCCGTGGGCGGCGTTCTGCGTGCCCTTCATCTGGTACGACGAACCGGGGGATCGGGAATCGACAGGTCGGTTGGAAATTTTTTTCCTGCGCGGAAGGCGCGCCTGCGGCGGGGGATCGGCGAACGGCGGAGCCCCTCCGTGGTGGGTCATCTGCTGGGATTACTGGGGTGGGCCGGTTCACGCGGCTGACCCACCCCGGAAGATAAAGAGAAAAAGGCAAAAGCTGGCGGCCCCGGCTGTGCGAGCGAAGCGACCCGCTTTCGCTCTTTTCTGTTGATTTTCCGTGGCGGGCGCGCGGGAAGGTGTCCGTGGCCGGGAGGGTGGGTTGGCTGGGGGACGCTGCAAGTACGTCCATGTAAGCTCGGTCGCCGCATCCATGCGGCTCACGCCCCCAGCCAACCCACCCTCCCGGCCACGGCCACCTTCCCGCGCGCCCGCCACGGTAAATGAACAGAAAAGAGCGAAAGCGGGTC
>NZ_JBXFWG010000065.1:0-18981 GCF_056854535.1 Stenotrophomonas sp. STEN054
GGCGGGGGGTGGGTGGGGGGGGGTGGCGGGGGGCGCCGCTTCGCGGGGGGGGGGGGGGCGGGCCGCCCCCCCCCCGGCCGTACACGATATCCGCCGTCAACGGTGGTGCATCCACCAGCAGTCGATGGCGTCCAGCGCGATGTGGATCATCAAGCCAATGCCCACCAGCCGCGTTTTCTTCGGCACGCACAGCCCCGCATACACGGCAATCGCCGGTGCGGTGTGCAAGGGATGGAAACCGATGCTGCAGCGGTTCGGCGCGTAGATCGGGTCGGCCAGCAGATGGTCGAGGTCGATGATCCAGCCCAGCAGCAACAACAGCCAGGCCGAGGCAAACCGCTTGCGCCACAACAGCCATGCCAGCAGGGCTGGCACGGCGGCATGCAGGAACAGATGGAAGATCGCGCGCGCGCTCATCGGCTAAAGGCTCACTGGTGGCCTGGTGCCCGGGCGCGTGGCGACGCGTTTATCAATGCGCCGCCCAAGGCCCGCTACGGCGCGGCCAGCGGTTCGTCGGACAGGTAGGTGTAACCGGTCAGGCCGGCTTCCAGCGCCTGCGACAGTTCCTGCGCACGTTCCGGCGACAGCTCGGCCGCGGCCACGCGCTGGGCGTAGGCCGCGCGCAGGTCGTCCAGCTTGTAGCCCACGTAATCCAGCATCACGTCGGTGGTGTCACCGCGGCGCTGCTGGGTGATCGCGTAGCCATCGGCATCGGCCACCACTTCCACGGCATCGGTATCGCCGAACAGGTTGTGGATGTCGCCCAGGATTTCCTGGTAGGCGCCCACCATGAAGAAGCCGATGCGGTAGCTCTCGCCGTGCTTCATCGCGTGCAGCGGCAGCGAGGTGTCCAGGCTCTCGTTCTCGACGTAGGTCTTCACCATGCCGTCCGAGTCGCAGGTCATGTCGGCGATGATGCCGCGACGGTCCGGGGCCTCGTTCAGGCGCTCGATCGGCACGATCGGGAACACCTGGTCGATCGCCCACGCATCGGGAATCGATTCGAACACGCTGAAGTTGACGAAGTACTTGTCGACCAGGCGCTCGTTCAGTTCATCCAGCGCCGGGCGATGGCTCTTTTCGTCGTAGCTCAGGCGCGCACGCACGCCGTGGGCGATGGCATAGAACAGATCGTCGATGCGCGCACGCTGCGGCAGGTCGATCTGGCCCAGCGCGTAGCTGGCCAGGCCTTCGGCGTGGAAGTGCTGCGCTTCCTGGAACAGTTCCACCGCCGGGCGCGTGTCCAGTTCCTCGTGGATCTCGCGCAGGTGGCGGATCGAAGCCGGCTCGTCGTCGTGCTGGTCCGGCACGCGGCCTTCCTGCGCCTGCTCCACTTCGGAAACGTTGGCGATCAGCACCGCGTGGTGCGCGGTCATCGCGCGGCCGCACTCGGTGACGATGCGCGGCGGGGTCAGGCCGTGTTCTTCGCAGGCATTGGCAAGCGGCTGCACGATGTTGCTGGCGTACGAATTGAGCCCGTAGTTGATCGAGCAGAAGCTGCGCGAACGGGTGCCTTCGTAATCCACGCCCAGGCCGCCGCCCACGTCCACGTGGGTGATCTTCGCGCCCAGCTGTGACAGCTCGACGAAATAGCGGGTGGCTTCGCGCATGCCGTTGGCGATGTCGCGCACGTTGGAGATCTGCGACCCCATATGGAAGTGCAGCAGGTTCAGGCAATCGGCGTATTCGGTATCGCGCAGCGACTTCCACAGGTCCAGCAGCTGGCGCGGGGACAGGCCGAACTTGGCCTTGTCGCCACCGCTGTTCTGCCACTTGCCGGCGCCCAGCGAGGCCAGGCGCATGCGCACGCCCAGGCCCGGCTTCACGTCCAGCGCCTTGGATTCCTCCAGCACCAGCTTCAGCTCGGACGGCTTCTCGATGACGATGAAGGTCTGCAGGCCCAGCTTGCGGCCGATCAGGGCCAGGCGGATGTACTCGCGGTCCTTGTAGCCGTTGCAGACGATCAGGCCACCCGGGCGCGACAGCGCCAGCACGGCCATCAGCTCAGGCTTGCTGCCCGCTTCCAGGCCGAAGCCTTCACCGTGGTGGCTGGCCAGGGTGCCGGCCACGCCGCGGTGCTGGTTCACCTTGATCGGGTACACGGCGGTGTAGCCGCCCGGGTAGTCCCAGTCCTGCTGGGCCTGGGCGAACGCCGCCTGCAGCTTGCCCAGGCGCTGGCCGAGGATGTCCGGGAAGCGCACCAGCAGCGGCAGCTTGGCGCCGCCGGCACGTGCCGCGTCCACCACCTTGGGCAGCGACACCACCGGGCCCTCTGCCCCGGTCGGTCTCACCACCATGTGCCCGGCCTGATCCACATCGAAATAACCATCCGCCCAATGCGGGATCGAGTAGGTCTTGCGGGCTTGGTCGAGGGACCAATCGGTCATTGCAGTCGGCCTTGTTGGCAATAAAAGGGGGGGCATGATAACGCCTATATGCCCACAGGTTCGTTATCATGCGCGCCCGCGCCCGTGGCAGGTCTGAACCTGAACGGGCCGATCCGTCCGGATGTGGCATCTGTGCCACGCGGCCCCGCCCGCCAGCCCGGCTTCAACCCTCCGAACAGGACCGCAATCCAATGACTGACAGCAGCAACTGGTACATCGAACACTTCGAACGCACTGGCTCGGCCATCGGCTTCCGCATCACCGGCAAGCTGGACGAGGTGCAGTCGCCGTTCCAGAAGATCGAGATCTTCCAGACCACCGACTGGGGCAACCTGATGACCATCGACGGGGCCATCATGCTGACCAGCAAGGACAACTTCTTCTACCACGAGATGATCAGCCACCCGGTGCTGTTCACCCACGCTGCGCCCAAGCGTGTGGTCATCATCGGTGGCGGCGACTGCGGTACCCTGCGCGAAGTGCTCAAGCACAAGGGCGTGGAGAGCGTGACCCAGTGCGATATCGACGAGCAGGTCACCGTGATGGCCCGCAAGCACTTCCCGGAACTGTGCGATTCCAACGATGACGCCCGCGCCGAACTGCTGTTCGACGACGGCGTGGCCTACATGGCCAACTGCCCGGCCGGCAGCGTTGACGTGGTGATCGTCGATTCGACCGACCCGGTCGGCCCCGGCGAAGGCCTGTTCAACAAGGCGTTCTACGAGAGCTGCTTCAAGGCCCTGAAGGACGACGGCATCCTGGTGCAGCAGTCCGAATCGCCGCTGATGCAGCTGGAGCTGATCAACGAGATGCGCACCGAAATGGGCAAGGCCGGCTTCGGCTCGTTCAAGACCCTGCCGTTCCCGCAGCCGTGCTATCCCACCGGCTGGTGGAGCGTGACCATGGCGCGCAAGGGCGAGAGCGGCTTCGACTTCCGCCAGGCCGACTCGGCTGCCAAGACCTTCAACACCCTGTACTACACCGCCGCACTGCACACCGGCGTGCTGGTGACTCCGCCGTTCGTGGCATCAGCCCTCAAGGGCTGATGGCAAGGTGTGCCGACCAACGGTCGGCACCTACCGGGGCTGATGCGTGCCGACCAACGGTCGGCACCTACCTACAGCGCGGGTTTTTGTTTTGCGGTAATGCCGGCCCCTGGCCGGCAACCCCATGAACAACCGCAATCAGATCGCCCAGATACCGGCAATCACCGCCACCACCAAGCCCCACTTGATGACCTGGTAGGCCACCACGCTGCGCTCGCGCAGGGCCTTGGCCTTCAGGCGCACCTTGTACACGCCACCGAAAGCCTTGTTGACGCCACCGGTCGGGTCACCCGGCAGGTTCGGCGAAGCACCGCCGGCCAGCAGGGTCGACGCCACCGCGCGGTTGAACAGGCCCGGCAGGCCGAAGCGCAGCGGGCGGGCGATATCGCAGAACAGGATCACGCGGTCCTGGTCGGTCTCGTTGTGCGCATGGTGGATGTAGGTCTCGTCGAACATCATCCATTCGCCATCGCGCCAGCTCTTCTTCACCCCGTCCACCACGATGTAGCAGCCATCGTCGTTGGGCGTGCTCAGGCCCAGATGCAGGCGCAGAGAACCGGCGAACGGGTCGCGGTGCGGGCGCAGTTCGCTGCCCGGCGGCAGCTGCGCGAACATCGCCGCGCGCACGTCGGGAATCGATTCGATCAGCGCCACGGTCTTCGGGCACATCGCCCTGGCCGACGGATGCGAGGGGCCGTACCACTTCAGGTAGAAGCGCTTCCAGCCACGGCGGAAGAACGAATTGAAGCCGGCATCGTTGTAGCTGCTGGAGGCGGCGATCTTCTGCGCATCGCGCAGCGCCAGCGCCTCGTCGCGGATCACCTGCCAGTTCTGCCGCAGCGGCTCCAGTTGCGGGAGCTCTTTGCCCGGGTCCAGGAACGGCGTGGTCGGCACCTTCGAGAACAGGTACATGATGACGTTGATCGGGGCCATGAAGCTGGAGTGGTCCAGCAACTGGCGCGACCAGCGCGCGCGGACCTTGCCGCGGTAATGGATGTACAGCACGCAGGCCACGAACAGCGCTGCCAGGACAATCTTGATGATCAAAACACTTTCCTCCAGCGAGCGCCGGACAGGGAAACGGACGATGCGGCCGCGCGGCCTGCACCAGGGGGGACGCGGCAGGGGACGGCGACGTGCCGGGTGGGGGCGGCCGCCGATGTCGCGGGTTAACAGCTTATGGTCGGCAGGCGCTGCGCCGGGGTCAAGCTGCTCGTGCATGACGATCAGCATGCCCCTGCGCCGAACCCGCGCCTCGATCCCAAGCAACTGAAATAATTGGCATTTGCCTCAAGTGAGACAGAATTGTCCGAAATTGCGCGACGAACTGTTCCAGCCACGGCACCGACATTTCGCCGACAAGGCGTGGATTAGCGAACTAGGCGGTACTAAAATTCACTTAACGAAAGTTTAGCTACCTCCCCCAGTCGTACCGGTTCGCTTGACGCTGCAGCGCCACCCACCGGGTCGTCGTCCGAGACCCCGCCATGACGTCCACTGTTTCCCCCTCCCCGTCCTGCGGCGATGACGCCGTGGCCCCGCTGCTGCTCAAGCGCGGTGAACGTTTCCTCGCCCCCGATGTCTACCGCACCTGCCTGGACGGCCGTCCGGCGGTGGTGAAGGACTATTCCCGTTACCGCGGCACGCCGGTTTCGCTGATCGCGCGCCTGATGGTGCGCCGCGAAGCGCGCATCCTGCAGCGCCTGGGTGGCTGGAAGCACGCCCCGGCCCTGCTCGGCACCCTCGGCGGCCTCGCCCTGGGCATGGAATTCATTCCCGGGCAGACGCTCAGCACCGCGCAGGCGGTGGGCAATGAAGTGTTCGACCAGCTGCAGCACGCGCTCAGCCGCCTGCACGCGGCCGGCATCACCCACAACGACCTGCACGGCACCAACGTGGTGGTGAGTGGTGGCGTGCCGGTGCTGCTGGATTTCACATCGGCCTGGCGCGCCCCGCGCTGGCTGCGCCGCAACCCGCTCAGCCGACAGATGCGCCGCAGCGACATGAAGAACCTGCTGAAGATCCGCCAGCGCGTGACCGGCCAGGCACCGAGCGCCGCGCAGGCTGCCCTGGTGGCCGACCCGGGCTGGGTCGCGGCCGTGCGCCAGGGCTGGAAGCGGTTCTACAAGTGGGCGAAGCGGTAGAGTCGACCGTTGGTCGACTGCCCTTCCATCCGCACCCGAAATGCCCGCGCTGCGCGCGATAGTCGACCAGACGCCACGCGGCGCGCTTACAGCGCGTCCGCGTCCAGCTCGCCGGTACGAATGCGAACCACGCTGCCCAGGTCGTACACGAACACCTTGCCGTCGCCGATCTTGCCGGTGCCTGCGGCCTTCACGATCGCCTCGACCACCAGTTCCACATGGTCATCGGTCACCGCCACTTCCAGCTTCACCTTCGGCAGGAAGTCGACCACGTACTCGGCGCCACGGTACAGCTCGGTATGGCCCTTCTGCCGGCCAAAGCCCTTCACCTCGGTCACCGTAATACCGGTCACCCCTTGCTCGGCCAGCGCTTCGCGCACGTCGTCGAGCTTGAACGGCTTGATCACCGCCATGACCATCTTCATCGTCGATCTCCTGTGTTCCGGCGTGGAGGATAGCGCCTGAACGCGCGCGGCGCGAAACCACGGCCGCCTGTGCGCGCGCGCGGCCCGCAAGTATCCTTATGCAGGAACGGCCTGCCAGGCCACGGAGTCCCCCAATGATCGACCTGAACCACCTCGATGACCTCGCCCGCCGCCTGAGCGACCTGGTCCCGCCGGGCCTACGCGAATCGCGGGAGGAACTGCAGGCCACCTTCAAGACCGCGCTGCAGGCCGGCCTGGCCAAGCTGGACCTGGTAACGCGCGAAGAGTTTGAAGTGCAGCGCGCGGTGCTGTTGAAGACGCGGGAGAAACTGGATGCGCTGGAAGCGACTGTGCGTGAGATTGAGGGGCGGGATTCACCCCAGGGCTGAGCGCTGCCCCCGGTAGAGGTGACAGGGATGCGACCTCCGGCCTTAGCAGAGGCCGCGCCCATAGCAGTGACTAGCCAGTGCGGGTAATCAGCGGACACCCAAGTTCTGATGCGTCACCTGACAGAAAGCCTCGCGTCCAGAACTTCATCTTCTCAGGGTCCAAGGCTACCGTCCCGTCTTCAGCCAGGGCCCCAACCACGTTACCCTCGCTGTCCAGCGCCACGGTGCACTTCCCAATACGACCATCCGCTCGGATAAGCATGTGGTTGGGTTTGGCTGCATAACACACGTGACTGACGCGAAGACCCGACTCCTTCAGTGACTGGAACGCCGGGTTCGACTCTGAAAGCCCTGAAACCGAAACCTGGCTCTCAAACTCAGCTTCGACTCCATTCTCGACACAGACGCCCTCAGCTTCAAAGTGCGCCTGCAGGAGCTTGGATATCCGGACCGCCTCGGCGTGCGTAATCATCTGTAGAGACTCGCCCTTCCCGCCAAGATTGGATATGTCGCGCAGAAACACCGTGAAGCGTGCATCTACCTTGAAGTCGCCACACAGTCGGCGCGAAAGCCGCATCAGACTCTCTTCATTGCCCGGCATGATGTGCAGCCGCAGCATCACCGTGAAGTTGAGCCTGGATGCCTTCATCGCAAGCAGGTTCTCGTAGATCCGATGAAACGTGCCAGCCCCAGAGGCATATCGTCGCGTCAGATCATGAGCATCCGAATCGCCATCCAGTGATATCTGAAAGAAGTTCACGCCAAGCGTCACCAGTTCACTGAACAACGGCGGGGTCAGCTCAAAGCCGTTCGTGGTCATGCTGCAATCCAGCAGCGTGAGAGCCCCTGAGGAAGAGTGCGAGTGGAAGTCTCGAGACAACTCCAGAACGACACTCTTCGCTAGAAGTGGCTCACCTCCAAACCATTCCACGCGCAGCTCTTTCAGCCCATGCTGTTCCACACGCCTGCGCACCAGCGCCTTGATTCCGGCAATGGTTGGCGCACGCATTCGACCGATTTCAAAATCCTCGTAGCAGTAGACACACCGAAAATTGCACTTCTCGGTTGGCATGATCGTCAGCTCCAACCGCCTGTTCAATCGTTCCTGAAAGTTTTCCACCTACCTCTCCTTGTAGCTGCTACCCCACCCTGATCACACGCACCCCCTCCGGTAGAGTGGAAACCCGGTGCGTCACAATGATCCTCGTCATCTGCAGTCCCAAAAGGACATTCATGATCTGCTGCTCCGCCTCGTAGTCGAGCTGGCTCAACGTCTCGTCCAGAACCAGAACTCTCGGCACCCGATAGAGCGCGCGCGCCAACAGAAGGCGCTTCTGCTGGCCACCGGACAGCAAACGCCCTTCATCCCCCACCTGGGTTGCAAGCGCCATCGGCTGGGACGATGCAAAATTGTCAAGGCCCGCATCAGCGAGGCATTGCCATACGCGCGGGATATCAGCCACCTCCCCAAGCGTGATGTTCTCAAGCACAGTCCCTGACAGCAGGGTGTCCTGCTGGAGGACAGTTCCAATCTGGCGGCGCAGGAGGGGCAAGTGACAGGCCTTCACGTCATGGCCGTCCACTTCAAGGACGCCGTCTGTCGGTGCCACCAGACCAGCCAGGATGCTCAACAGCGTTGACTTACCCACACCCGACGCACCAACGATCGCTACCATCTCACCCGGTCGAATGGTGAGGTTTACATCCTTGAGCACCCAGGGATCATCGACGGAGTAACGAAAGTGGATCCCACGACAGACAACGGACGGCGCAGGACATCTGTCGCCCGCCCCCGCCCAATCCGCACATTCCTCTGCGGGCTCGGAGAGCACCTCCGAGATTCTCTGCAGATGCACCCGCGCCATCTTTACATCCATCACTTTCGGTACGAGCGCACTTGCGCGCTGGCAGATCATTTCGACATAGATGGTCACGGCGACTAGAGCACCGACGGATAGAGTTCCGCCATCAATCGCCAACACGCCTGCGTAGACCACGAGGACCTTCAAGAGACCGAGAATCACGTCGCTTCCAGACTGCGAAAAGATAGCCATGCGCTGAAGAGAAATACTCGCTCTGATAAGTGACGAATTGCCCCTGCGAAACCGCTCACCCCTGAGCCGCTCCATTCCATTCAGCTTGACCGTCTGCGCTGCACGAACGGTCTCGATCACCTCACGGTCCTGCGATGCGAGCCTGTTTGCGAGCACGTTGCACGCGACGCCTACACGACCTGACATGGATACCCGAACAGCCATGCACAAAGCCGCTCCAGACGCAGCCATCACCGCAAGCGGGAGGCTATAGGTGCAGCACGCCGCCAACAGGATGAGCAACGCAAGCGCATCGACCGCGCATTCCACGATCCGGGACGATGCAAGCTCCTGAACTTCGTGCACCGATCCCAGCCGCGAGATGACATCTGCTGGATGCCTGCGCAGAAAGTAGGACGGAGGAAGCTCTAGTACCCGGCCAAACACATTGTTCGAAAGCCCGCCGACAATCGAGGCACCCAGGTCTGCATTGAGCAGAGCGCGGATGGAAGCAGCCCAGACCCTCGCAATCGCAATGAAAGCGAATATGAGCAACAGGCCTTCCGCACTGAATACTCCAGTGCCCCCCAGACCATCTACCGCGGACTGGATGTACAAAGGCGCTGCGACCGTAAGCAGCTCCGCCACTAAAGCTAGAAGCAGTATCGGGAGGTACCGGAGCCTGCGTGGACGCATTTGTGACGTCAGTGCCGACCAGGGGCTTGGCTCCACCGGCATGTCTTCACACTGTCTGCTACCGCCAGTAAACCGAAGCAGTGCGCCGGAGAATCGCTTCTCCACTTCGGCGCAGGAAAGAACAAGCTCACCGACAGCCGGGTCGAGCACAAGAAACTGCTCGGATCCAAATCGCTCGACGACCACGAAATGGCAGTCATCAACCAGAATAATGCAGGTCGCATCAAGCTTCCTCAGTGCTGACCCGGTTCCGGCAAACACGCGGTGCTGCAGGCCAAGGTCGCGAGCAATCTCCGAGAGACGAGCAACCGTCGTACCTCGAAGTGAAACCTGGTATCGACGCCGCAGCCAGCGAAGGGATACCCGCCGATCGTATCTGGCAGCGATCATCGCCAGGCACGCCAAACCACACTCCGTTGACTCGGACTGAAGGACCACGTCTCGACTCCCAAGCATCCAGCGATTCGACAGCCCAAGCACCATTGTCTTCTCCTGGATACGTGGTCATCGCTGGCGAAACGCCAGGGCAGGATCAACCTTGGCCGCGCCCAAAGCGGGAATCAGAGCGGCGATCTGGCAACTCAGCAGCGTCAGTCCCGCACCCAGCGCCACCGAAGCGGCACTTACTGCAGCCATCTCAAGCTGGAGTGCAAGAAAACGGTTGGCCGCTATGGCCAGCCCTGCACCCAGGATCACGCCAAGCCCGGCGACAATGGCACTCTCCACCGCAAAGAGGGCCACCACGTCACGTCGGGATGCCCCAAGCGCGCGCCGGATGGCAATCGACCGGTGTCTGGCAGAGACCCAGTAATGACTCATTCCGAACACCCCCAGCGCTGACGAAACAGTCACAACAACAACCACTGCCAGCAACACACTTGACCTGGATGCGTCCTTGGCGAAGTGCGCTGTCCTGAGCTCGGACACGGTGCGAACCGGCTCCTGTACAAAGCCCGGCATGGACGAGGACAGGGCGCGAGTCACGGCCAGCTTCGCCTCCAGATCAAATGGCGCGCTTCGACGGACGGCATACAGCCCCCCGATACTCTGGGTATCGATCTTCACTTCCGAGATCACGGCCTCGTAATCGCTGGCATCACCGGTGGATGCGCTCCTGAAGTCTGCCGTGATACCCACGACTCGCAGGGTCAGTGGATAGCTGCCCCACACCTCGGTGTGGATCATTTTTCCAACAGCGTCCCCCGCAGGGAAAAGGCGCTCGGCGAGACTCCGGGTGACGACCGCAGGTACGGCCAACGTGCTGTTGGGCTCAAGTACGTCCTCTACGGCAGGTGCCTGCAGGCTATCCAGCGCGACGCCCTGGACAACTGACGTACCCAGTACGCTCGCTAGCTGCCCGCTTCCAAAGTAGATGTACGGGCGCGCTGACGCATTTCGGTGCGACGTTTCCAGCCGCACCGCCCCACGCTCCACCGCAAAAGGGACCGGGCCGAGTGCTGCGGCGCTGATACCTGGCACGTCCCGCAGTGCACGCAGCCCAGCGCCCGAACTGGTTGCGGCATCGTCGAAGCCGATGACGCCTATGTTCTGCACCACGGCGATACGGGCCTCGCTCAGGCCGGACTCGGCATCGATGCGCTCCGAAGCCTCCAGAACAATTGTGGATATGTTTGCAAGCACCGCCATGGAAACTGATATCTGAAGCACCATGAGGCCAACGACCGTGAGGTGCTTCGACACCGTTCTCAGCGTCGTCATCATTGCGTGAATCACCGCCATGGCACTTCCCCCATGCGCAACGATACGAACCGCTGTCTGGCTCTCCACAGCGGAATCGACGCCGACAGAAGTGCAGACAACGTCGCGATCAGGGGGCACAGGGCCACGTACCACCACGCAATGGAAAGGTGCGATGCATACGCACTGGAGAGATCCTGCACGACCCGGAATCCGAGGAGGACCATTGGAATGGAAACGAGTCCTCCGGCGACCCCCAGCACGGCTGAATGAACGGCGAGCTGCCTGACGATGTCTCCTCGGGTTGCGCCAAGCGACCGGCGAATGGCGATCTCCCTGGACCGACCCACGAAGCCAGCCAGGAAGAGCCCGGCGGCATTCACGAGGCAGATGACCAGGACACCGGCTGCGAACCATAGCTGTGTACTGACTTCATCGGGAAGAACGTCATTGATCGCCAGCCACTCCTTGAGCGGTGCCACGCGGGAGAACACGTCAGTGGCTCTGCCTGATTTGACCTGCGCGAGCCCATAGCGGTGCAGCGCACTGCTGAAAGCGCCGATCGCCTGCTTATCGTTCAGCTGTACCCATAGCTGCAACCAAGCGCACGATGCGCTCTCCGGATCCTCAGGGACGCCGTCGCGACAGGACATCGCGCCCATGCCGTAGTCCTTTGGCAGCGCACGCCATGCCGCCAGCGGGATGTAGAGACGTTCGCTCTCCGCGTAGGCACCGCCTCGAAGATCGTGGAATCGTGGAATGGGATTCCAGTCCTCCACCACGCCGACGATGGCGAAGCTCCGCGTGGCCAGTTCGATCTGTCTGCCCACCGCAGATTCCGATCCAAACAACTCCCTCGAGAGTGATCGCGAGATCACTGCAACGCGCGCTCCATTCTGGTCATCATCGGATTGCCAGAAGGCTCCGGAGAGCAGCTTCAGGTCGAGCAGGGCTTGCGCACCTGACGTAAAGCCTCGAACGGCAATCATGCCTAGCGGCCGATCCGTTCCCATGGGCCTGTAGGGAAGCCAGGATGACGACGTTGCTACACTCGGGAAGCCGGTGAGTCGAGTGATCTCCTGCACATCGTGCAGCGACAGCACAGGCAGCGGCCGTGCAGAGCTGGATCGTGCTGCTTCATCTCGCAGATCAAGCTCCACGTGATAGAGATAATGACTGATGCTGGGTGCGGGGTCGCCCCCGAGACCGATCCGGATCAGCAGCATCGTGGCAAACGCGCTTATGCCTGTCGCTACGGCGAGCACGATCAGGATGCTGAGAAGTTTCGATCCATGGATGCCGGACAGTGCGAGTTCCAACGCGTATCGCATGCGTTGCTCTCCTTGGTATGCTGAAAGAGATGCACCGCCGCGAGGACGGCGCATCGTTTGCAAGTCTCAGGAAGCCTTGCAGGAGCAGCCGGAAACGCAGTTCCCGCTGTTGACCTTGCAAGCCACCCCAGCTGCGTTGACGCCTCCGGTGCCCAGCATTTCCAGAGCGCGCGGATCACGCACTTCGCAAAGGCCGTTCTCGTCATAGACGAACGGATGATTCGTTTCAGCGGTCTGTCTGATCTCTTTCATAACCTCTCCTTGGCGCTGCGATTTGCCCCGACGAGCCCAATGGCTCGTGGGGGTCTGCCGATGTACGGCAAACTCAATGCCCGCGGCATCATGCGGGTCGAGTTCGTTTTTTCCACTCCACCCTTAACAGTGCCAATAGATTCTTGCTATCGACGGCATCGGAGCCTGTCGCAATCGTTGAGAGTGGCTGGCGCGCAGGCGTTTCGAAGACTGTGTGATGAGGCGACAGCCTTCGCGTTTTGCGCGCCCTTGGATCTGTGCTGCGTGTTTAAGACGTCACGAAGATCCGAGCCTGCTCACTAGGCACACGTAACTGGGCCCGATCAGCTCGACGAGACAGGTGCCAGTGTCAGGCGCACCGCAGGGCAGAGGTCCTGCGCTACTCCCTGCGTTTCCTCACTTATCGTTGGCGCAACGCAGGTCCATACTCCACTGCGTCGCTGAAGAGACCTGTAGGAGATTCGGCGGGTGTCCGCTGACTGACACCACTGGCTCCACACGCACCAGTGCATATGGATCAGTTCCTGTCACCCAACGTGGAGTAGTACCGTGAATCCAGCATCGCCGCTTGAAGGTCATGCCGCCATCGTCACCGGGGCCAGCTCCGGCATCGGCCTGGGCGTTGCACAGGCGCTGGCGCAGGCCGGTGCGTCGGTAGTGGTGAACTACCACGCGCACGAGGAGCCGGCACGCGAGCTGGTGGATCGCATTGTTGCCGAGGGCGGGCGTGCGATCGCAGTACAGGCTGATGTCGCGAAGGAAGACGAGGTCATACGCCTGTTTGATGAGACAGCCTCCGCCTTCGGACGGGTCGATGTGGTGGTTGCCAATTCGGGTATCCAGAAAGACGCCCCCATCGCGGAGATGTCGCTGGATGACTGGAACGCGGTGATCGACATCAACCTCACCGGCCAGTTCCTCTGCGCGCGCGAGGCGGTGAAGCGGTTCCGCTCGCAGCCTGAAGCGCATCGTCCCGCACGCAGCGCCGGTTCAATCATTACCCTGAGTTCCGTCCACGAAGTCATCCCCTGGGCTGGCCATGTGAACTATGCCTCGGCAAAGGGCGGTATCCGCATGCTGACGCGGTCGTTGGCGCAGGAAGTCGCTGCAGACCGTATCCGCGTCAATGCCGTAGCACCCGGTGCCATCCGCACACCCATCAATCGCGATGCCTGGGACCGCGAGGAAGCGCTGACCAGGCTGCTCAAGCTGATTCCCTATGGGCGCATCGGCGAGCCCGAGGACGTCGCACGTGCCGTGGTCTGGTTGGCCTCGGACATGGCCGACTACGTCACCGGCACGACGCTGTTTGTCGATGGCGGCATGACGTTGTATCCGGAGTTCCGCGACAACGGCTGACCTGCGCGTGGGGTAAGCCGGCCGGCGGCCTGCGCCGCCGGCCTCGCTGGGTCAGCGGCTCGCAGCGACCGGTATCGCGGCCATCTCACCGATGGCCTGCACCACCGTTGCGGGGTCCTCCTTCGCGATGTTGTGGCCGGTAGCCACATAGCGATGCACACCGCGCGCGAAGGTCGAGAACAGCAGCGCGTGCTGCGCCTTCCAGATCACCTTGCCCTCAGCGGTTTCCTCGAAGACGAAAGGCTTGTCGGCCACTTGGGTCGCGGTCAGCAGTGCCACCGGCACGTCCGGCATCGCACGCTCGCTCGCCGAATCTGCCCCATCAAGCTGCTCGACCAGCACGCGGTAGTCTGCGGCCATCGAAGGGGGCAGCATTGCCAGCAGCGCGTCGTCATCCGCCTGCACCCGTGCCGCATCCGCCTTCCTGTAGGCGAGGCGCTGGCCCATCGTGGCCGGGTCCACCAGCACGATGCCGCGCACGCGCTGCGGATGGCGCCTCGCGAACTCCGTCACCAGCAGCCCGCCGTAGGAGTGACCCACCAGAATCACCTGCTGGCCCGGCGCAACGGTCTCGATCAGCGCACTTAGATCACTCAGGTGGTCATCAATGCGCTTGGTCACGCCATCGCTGCCTGACTTGCCCAGCCCTGCCCGCGCATAGGCGACGCTCCGGTAGTCAGCCCCCAGGCCGGCGATCACCTGCTTCCACGCACCCGGGCCTTGGCCGAAGCCGGCCTCGAAGACCACCGTGGTGTTGCCCGACCCCGTTTCCTCGCCCTGCAGCGTGTAGCCCCCGCGCTCGACCGAAAACTCGCCTGCGTGCGCCAGACCGGCTGTCGCCAGCAGGAGAGCGGCTGCCCACATCGTCATTGCCTTGCCCATGAAGCGTCCCCTGTCGGGTGCACGCAGACCCGTGGGATGAGGAGGCTGGCGCCGATGCGCCGAACCGCGACTCGCGGCAAGTCGTGCTGGTACTGTAGTTACCTACAACACCATTATCCCCTGCCATAGGTCATGACCGTCAGCTGTGGGCGATCTCCTATCCGCGCAGTGTACAAAGCCTGATGGCCGTCCGTTCCACCTACGCCGCACCATCAAGCACCTCTCCGCAGGAATTCCCACATGAGCCTGGCGCTGGTCTACAGCCGTGCCCGCGCCGGGGTCGATGCCCCATTGGTGCGGGTGGAAGTGCATCTCTCCGGCGGCCTGCCGGTCACCCAGATCGTCGGCCTGGCTGAAGCCAGCGTGCGCGAGTCGCGTGAGCGCGTGCGTGCCGCCCTGCTCTGCGCGCGCTTCGATTTCCCGCAGCGGCGCATCACCTTGAACCTGGCCCCGGCCGACCTGCCCAAGGAAGGCGGGCGCTACGATCTGGCCATCGCGCTGGGCATCCTCGCCGCCAGCGGCCAGGTCGATCCGCAGTCGCTGCTGGGTTACGAGTTCCTCGGCGAGCTGGGCCTGACCGGCGAACTGCGTGCGGTCAGCGGCGCGCTGCCCGCCGCGATTGCCGCCGCCGAGGCCGGGCGCATCCTGGTGGTACCGCCGGGCAATGCCGCCGAGGCTGCCCTGGCCGAGCATGCCGACGTGCGCGTGGCCCGCACCTTGCTCGAGTGCTGCGCCGGGCTGGGCAACCCGCGTCTGCTGCCGCCGGTGCAGCGCGTGGACACCACACCACTGCCCCTGCCCGATCTGGCCGACGTGCGCGGGCAGGCACATGCGCGGCGCGCATTGGAAGTGGCCGCCGCGGGTGGCCACCATCTGCTGCTGATCGGCAGCCCGGGCTGCGGCAAGACCCTGCTGGCTTCACGCCTGCCCAGCCTGCTGCCGGCTACCGAGCAGGGCGAAGCGCTGCAGCTGGCAGCGATTGCCTCGGTCAGTGGCGAAGGCCTGGACCCGCGGCGCTGGCGGCAGCGGCCGTTCCGCGCGCCCCACCACAGTGCGAGTGCGGCGGCGCTGGTAGGCGGCGGCTGTCAATTACAGCTAACGCCGCTACTTTACAGTTAACATTGCTACCGGCAAGAGGCTGCGCAAAGTGCGGCATCACGTCCAGACCGGTGCATTACTGTCGGCACAAATGCGGCATCGTCGTGCGGTTTAGCAGAGTGTCGCGAATCTAAGGCTCCCCCGCCACTTTGGCGCAGGTGACGCCGGGCTGGCTCCCCTGCTCAATTGCACCGCGCTTGAAATCGGCACTGAACGTACTACGCTGATATGAGCCCCCTCATGGCCCGGATCGGCCTTCTCATAAGTGTCCGTGGAAACGGAATGGCCGCCCCTCTCAAAGCCATTCTGCACACCTTAAGGCGCTTGTTTTGCACTCCTGCAGCCCGTAAATTCAACCGGTGGACATCATCAGGTGTCACTGGGGTAAGGATCACGTGCGTACATGTCAGGCGCATCGTGTCCTGGGGCAGCGCAAGGCGTTGAAAATCAGGGAAGGAGCAGGGGATGAAGCGGATTTCAGGAATCGTGGCCGTTACGGCGACGTTGTGCGTGGGCGGGGCCAGCGCGCAGCAGGCTCCCTGGGAGGACTACTCCCGACATATCAAGAAAGCCACGGGCATTACACCATTGGGGGTAGAGCTGTTCGGGGACAGTGTGGATCTCTATACCGGCCGTCTTTCGTTCAAGCACACTGACTTGGCGCTGGAGGGAAACTCCGCACTGCCGGTCGCGATCGCCAGAACCCTCTCAATGCGCGACCCCGTAGTTTCTGCAGCATTTGCCAATATCGACCCGCCCTTGGATGACCAGCCTTTTGCGGATTGGACACTGGATATTCCGCGTATCAGTGGCGTATTCGCCTATAAGCTCACCGGCAACGTCCTTGGTCCACAGGGGTTGATTCTCAATCCGGGAACGCTGTACAGCTGGTCCGACCAGCGCTGCTCAGGGCTGCGCGTGCCGCCGTGGATCGGGGAGTTTGCCCCAATGGAATACTGGTATGGCCTGCAGGCGGAGATGCCCGGCGGCGGAGAGATGCTGGCGCCCACTGCAGGACTTCCCGCGCCCGCCAATGGAATGACACAGCGTTGGGTCACCACCAGCCGAACATCGTTCGCGTGCCTGCCCTCCATCAAGAATGCCAGCGGTGAAGGCTTCATTGCCGTGGATACCGAGGGTAACCGCTACTGGTTTGACTGGATGGCCAAGTTCCATGAACCGACGCTGCGCAAATCCTTCTACCACATGATTCAGACGCCAACGGACACGTTCCAGGCCGTTTTCGAGCAGGAAATGCTGCGCCGTCGCAATGTACTGTATGCCACCCGGGTGGAAGACCGCTTCGGCAACTGGGTGACATACCGCTACAGCAATAATGCTGATCAGGCTGTACGCCTTGAAGCCATCGAGGCCAGCGACGGACGCAGCATCACGGTCGCCTACAACAGTTCCGGGCGCATCTCCGGGCGCATCAGCGCGGCCAGCGCCGCAGGGCGCACCTGGACCTACGGCTATTCGACCGATGGCAATGCGCTTACAGGCGTCACCCAGCCTGACGGGAGCAGCTGGAAATTCAATCTGTCCGGGTACATCCGCAACATGTCGATCCTCGCCACTGATGTTTCCGCGTGCAACTTCCCGGGCGTGGTCAACGGGGGCGCGGGGCTTACCAACTCCGGCAGCACGCTCACCATCCAGCACCCCTCTGGTGCCCGGGGTGAGTTCGAACTTCGCCCTAAACTGCATGGACGCTCTAATGTACCGCAGCGTTGCCAGGGCGTACCCGACAGCGACAACCCACAGCCCGGCCAGGACTATTCGGACTACGTACGTTTCTACTGGGTAAACAGCATCGTCCGTCGCCGGATCAGTGGCCCTGGCCTAGCAGACCTGCAGTGGACCTATATCTACAACGGTAGCCACACGGCGGCGCAGGCGGCGAGCTTCCTCAACCACCCTGCCAACTACAATCCACCCGGCAGCTGGGCGCCGCAGCCCTATACGTACACGCGGCTGCCAGACGAAGGCAAACCGCTGACGGACATCTCCACCTACATCATCGTCGCCCCTGTCTGCGTGTCCGATGCGTGTGCCGGCACGGTATCCACTGACGTGACAGGTCCGGAAAGCTGGGAACGCCATACTTTCGGCAACAGCTTCCGCTACAACGAACGCAAGCTGCTTCGCAGGGAGACAGCCAAGCTAGGGGGCCCCATTGCGCGCACTGAAACCTATGGCTATGAGCTATCGCCTACGAATCTTCCTTACCTGCCCGTCATTGGCGCAACCCGCCAGTACCAGGGTGATGGATTGACCGAAGCCACGCTGCGGCCGCTGAAGGTGGAAGTGATCCAGCAGGACGGGATGCGGTTTGAGCGCCGCACTACCCAATTCGATGCGCTGGCCAGGCCGATCCAGATCACTGAGACCAGTGCACAGAATCCTTGATGGCAACGGAGGGCGACGCTGACGCGTCGCCCTTCTTCCAGAATCACTCTAGCTTTCGATAGAAAATCCAGAAGGCATCCCTTTCAGGAAGCTGTGGACGCTCTGCGGCTCGGATCTCAACCTTCACGTTGATTTGGCGAGCAAAATCTGCAATCACCTCCGTTTCAATGCAAGAGATAGCATCTTCAAGATCGTCGTCAGCTTCGCGATCTATGAAAAAGTGCAGGGTGAAATCTTCCGGGCCTGTTATGAAGGCACAGACCGCTACCAATGAGGGGAACACCTCGCCGATCAGCGCACGGCACACACTGAGAAATATCTCTACCCGAAAATTGTTCGTCATGGATAAGGCCTGGAGGGTACGATGTGGATGCCATCCTTTGCATAGTGAATTATTCCAAACCGAGTGGCACTGGCATTTCCCTTTTCATCAATCGTTGTACCGATGATCTGAATCGCCCAGGCTTTTGTAGACAGTCGTCAGCCGTTTAGTGCGTACCGCTTCTCGAACTCTACCGGGGACAGCCCGTCGTTGGAACTGTGTCGCCGTTTTGGGTTGTAAAACATCTCGATGTACTGGAAGACGTCGGCGCGGGCCTCGTCGTGATTGCTGTAGATCCTCCGCTTGATCCGCTCCTGCTTCAGCAGCTGGAAGAAGCTCTCCATCGCCGCGTTGTCATGGCAGTTGCCTCGCCGACTCATGCTGCACACGATGTCGTGCTCGCGCAGGAAGCTCTGCCAGTCTTCGCTGGTGAACTGGGTTCCCTGGTCGGAGTGAAGCAGAAGCCCGGGGCTTGGTTTGCGCCGCCACACTGCAGCCAATAGCGCCTGC
>NZ_JBXFWG010000066.1:0-18596 GCF_056854535.1 Stenotrophomonas sp. STEN054
GGGGGGGGTCGGGTTGTGGGGGTGTGAGCGGCATGGATGCCGCGACCAAGCCCCCATGGACGGGTTTACGGCGTCCCCCTCAACCGGACCCACCCCACCAACCCACGGAATGCCAGCTGTTGACGTTGACGTTGCTTCGGCAGGTGCAGGGCGCAGCCCTGCCAGACACGCCCTTTATACTTCCCGCCGTGAGTACCTTTCCCACTCTGGTCGCGCTGGAAACCCCGCTGCTCGTCGCCTACAGCGGCGGCCTGGACTCGACCGTGCTGCTGCACTGGCTGCAACGCTGCACCCACGCCAGCGGTACACCGCTGCGCGCCGTGCACGTGCACCACGGCCTGCAGGCCAGCGCCGATGCCTGGGTGCAGCAATGCCAGCAGCAATGCGACGCCCTGGGCATCGAACTCGCCGTGCATCGCGTGCAGGTCGACACCGCTGCTGGCCTCGGCGTGGAAGCAGCGGCACGCCAGGCGCGGCGCGCGGCCTTCGCCGCTGAACTGCATGACGGCGAAACGCTGGCACTGGCCCAGCACCAGGATGACCAGGCCGAAACGTTTTTACTGCGTGCACTGCGCAGTTCCGGCATCGATGGACTGGCGTCGATGGCCGTCGACAGCACCCTGCACGACCACCGCCTGTGGCGCCCGCTGCTGCACACCGCACGCGACGCGCTGCGCGACTATGCGCTGGTGCATGCCCTGCACTGGATCGAAGACCCCAGCAACGCGCGCGACGACGCCGACCGCAATTTCCTGCGCCTGCACGTGATGCCACTGCTGCGCCAGCGCTGGCCGCACGCGGCCGCGACACTGGCCGGCAGCGCCGACCATTGCGCGCAGACCCGGGCGTTGCTGGACGAGGAAGATGCCGAACTGATCGCCCATCTCGAAGTGGCGCCGCGCGTGCTGTCGCTGGAACTGCTGCGCCAGGTGTCGCCCGCGCGCGGTGCGCGCGTGCTGCGTGCGTGGGTGCGCGCGCATGGCGCCGCACCGCTGCCGGCCACGGTGCTGCGGCAACTGCAGCAGGAACTGCTGGAAGCCTCCAGCGATCGCCAGGCGCAGGTGCGCTGGCAGGATCACGCCATCCAGCAATGGCGTGGCCACGCCTACCTGCTGCCGGCACACCTGCCCGCCCTGCCCACGGACTGGCAGGTCGCATGGGATGGCCGTGGGCTGCTGGCATTGCCCGATGGCGGGCAACTGTGCCTGCTCGGCGGCGCAGCCTTCGACCGGCCCCTGCAGGTGCGTGCGCGGCAGGGAGGCGAACGCATCCTGTTGCCCGGCCGTACCCATTCACACGCGTTGAAGGACTGCCTGCAGCGCGAGCACCTGGCGCCCTGGCGGCGCGCGCAGCTGCCGCTGCTGTTCGACGGCGGGCAACTGCTGGCCGCGGCCGACGTGGTCGTTTCCGCGTCGTTGCAGGCGTGGCTGCAGGATCACGATGCGCAGTTGCAGTGGCGACCAGGCGGCTGGTGAATTGACCCCCGCGCGGCAGCCGTCCACACTTGTCGCATGGCCAAGAAGTCCCCCGAAAACGCCTCCCCCGTTGCCCAGTTCGAGCAGTCGCTCGAAGCGCTGGAACAGCTGGTGGAGCAGATGGAAACCGGCGAGCTGAGCCTGGAAGCTTCGCTCAGTGCTTACGAACGTGGCGTCGGTCTGTACCGCCAGTGCCAACAGGCGCTGGAACAGGCCGAACTGCGCGTGCGCCTGCTCAGCGATCCGGCCCAGCCCGAAGCCGCAGAACCCTTCGACCCGCCCAGCCATGACGGCTGAAGGGCAGTTCGCCCGCTGGCGCGACCGTATCGAAAGCCAGCTCGACGCCACCCTGCCCTCGCCGGCCGATGCGCCGCAACGCCTGCACCAGGCGATGCGCTATTCGGTGCTGGGCGGTGGCAAGCGCATGCGCCCGCTGCTGGTGTATGCCAGCGGCCAGCTGTTCGGCGCACCGCTGGACCAGCTCGATGCCGCCGCCATGGCGGTGGAGATGATCCACGCCTATTCGCTGGTGCATGACGACCTGCCGGCGATGGACGACGACGCCCTGCGCCGAGGCAAGCCCACTACCCATATCGCCTTCGACGAGGCCACCGCGATCCTCGCCGGCGATGCCCTGCAGACCCGTGCGTTCGGACTGCTGGCCGATGCGCCGCTGCCGGCCACCCTGCGCGTGGCCTGCCTGCAGACCCTGGCCCACGCCTCCGGTGCGTCCGGCATGTGCGGTGGCCAGGCGCTGGATATCGATGCCACCGGCCAGCAGCAGTCGCTGGCCGCACTCACCCGCATGCACGCGCTGAAGACCGGTGCGCTGATCCGCGCCGCGGTGCGCATGGGCGCGCTGTGCGGCCACGCCCCCGAGGCACGGCTGGCCCAGCTGGATGACTTCGCCGACGCGCTCGGCCTGGCCTTCCAGGTGCGCGATGACATCCTCGATGTCGAAGCCAGTTCCGAGCAGCTGGGCAAGACCGCCGGCAAGGACCAGGCGCAGGACAAGAGCACCTTCCCGGCCCTGCTGGGCATGGAGGGTGCCAAGGCGCATCTGCGTGAACTGGCGGCGCGCATGCAGTCGGTGCTGGCCAGCCATGGCGAAGAAGCCGACGCACTGCGTGCGCTGGCGACGCTGGCAGTGGAACGCGATCACTGAGCGCAATCGCTGACGCAACCGCGCGGCGCGCTCGCCGGGCATGGCCCGGCGCTACCGAACGCGCCCCAAATGGAAACGCCCGGCATTGCCGGGCGCTTCTTTCTGCGTCGTTGATCGTTGCCGCTTATTTGATCAGGCGCAGGGTGAACGGATAACGGTAGGTTTCGCCGTTGTTGGATTTCACTGCCGCGATGATGCACAGGACCAGATTGGCCACGTAGACGATCGGCATCAGGATGGCACCGATGATGACGAAGCTGAGGACCACGCAGACCAGCACCGCGATGGCTACGGTGATCTGGAAGTTCAGCGCTTCCTTGGACTGGTCGGTGACGAAGCCCTTGCCGGCGTCATCCTTGTTGATGAGCCAGATGATCAGGGCACCGATGAAACCGGTGAAGATGCCCAGCAGGTGCGCTGCCAGCGCCATGGTGCGCTGGTCGCTCGGCACGCTCGAGGCGGCCGGCACGTTTTCGAAATCGCTCACGACAAAACTCCTTGTTTTTGGGTGGTCTTGACCGACCGGCGGCAGGCCGGTCGCGTCAGGCGCGCATAGCTTACGCCATCAATGGCATCAATCATTACCGGCGATGGTCATCCGCCCGACCAGGATCGAGCCGGTGCGGATGTGTGAGCGCGGGTCGACGTCGCTGCCGACCGCTTCGATGGCGGCAAACATCTCCCGCAGGTTGCCGGCGATGGTGATGCCGTCGACCGGGTACTGGATCTCGCCGTTCTCGACCTTGAAGCCCCCGGCGCCCCGCGAATAATCGCCGGTCACCCCGTTCACGCCCTGCCCCATCAGCTCGGTCACCAGCAGGCCCTGGCCCATCTGCCGGGCGATGTCCTGCAGCGAAGCGGCGTTGGCCGCCAGCTGCAGGTTGTGCACGCCGCCGGCATTGGCGGTGGTCTGCAGGCCCAGCTTGCGCGCCGAATAGCTGCCCAGCACGTAGCGCTGCAGAACGCCGTCGCGGACCAGGGCCGAGGCCCGGGTGGCCACGCCGTCGCCGTCGAAGGCCGCCGAGCGCAGGCCGCGGCGCAGGTGCGGCAGCTCCTCGATCTGCATCCAGTCCGGGAACAGCTGCTCTCCGACGCTGTCCAGCAGGAAGCTGGCCTGGCGGTACAGGGCACCGCCGGACACCGCCGACAGCAGGTGGCCGACCAGGCTGCGCGCCACTTCCGGGGCGAACAGCACCGGCATGCTGCCGGTCGGCAACGAACGCGGCTGCAGGCGGGAGACGGTGCGCTCGGCGGCGCGGCGACCCACGTGGTCGGCCGCCTCGAGGTCCTCGCGGGCCAGGCCGCCGGTGTACCAGCCGTCGCGCTGCATGCCGTCGCCGCTGCCGGCGATCAGGGCGCAGCCGACCGAATGGTGGGTGCCGCGCTCGCGGCCGATGAAGCCGTGCGAATTGGCGTAGACCGAGACGCTCTGCATGCTCGACACCGAGGCGCCGTCGGAATTGCTGATCCGCGGGTCGGCCTCGCGGCCGGCCGCTTCGCAGGCCAGGGCAAGGTCCACCGCCTCGTCGGCCTGCAGCGCCCAGGGGTGCCAGCTGTCCAGGTCGGGGAAGTCGCGGGCCATCAGCGCCGCGTCGGCCAGGCCGGCGGCCGGGTCGTCCTCGGTGTGGCGGGCGATCGCGCAGGCCTGCTCGACGGTGGCCGCCAGGCTCGCCTCGTTCAGGTCGGCGGTGCTGGCGCTGCCCTTGCGCTGGCCGAAATAGACGGTCACGGCGATGCCGCGGTCGCGGGTGGACTGCACGGTCTCGACCTCGCCGAGACGGACGTTCACTTCCATCCCGCGGTCTTCGCTGCAGCTCACTTCGGCCTGGCTGGCGCCCAGCGCGCGGGCGCGCTCCAGCAGCTGCTGGGAAAGGTCGGCCAGGCGTTCCAGACGGGCCGGACTGTCGTCGCCGACGGCCACTTCAGGGGCGATCACGTTCAATGCTTTATCCTGTGCGGGTTGGGCCCGGCATCACGCCGGGCGACTTTTTTGAAATCAGGTATGGACGATGCGCGGACGCGACGAAGAAACCGGTGAATTCCACGACAAGAGCCGCAGCCAGAACCGGCGCGACGCGCTCGATGTCCTGGCCTTGGGCGAGAAGCTGGTGTCGCTGACCCCGGCCCAGCTGGCGCGCCTGCCGGTGCCGGAAGACCTGCTGCCGCATATCGCCGAGTGCAAGCGGATCACCGCCCACATCGCCCACAAGCGCCAGCTGGCGTTCCTGGCCAAGCACATGCGCCGCGAGGAAGACACCACGCTGGACGCGATCCGCGACGCGCTGGACGCCAACAGCGAAACCGGCCGCCGCGAAGTGGCGATGATGCACCGCGCCGAGGATTGGCGCGAGCGCCTGCTGGCCGACGGCGACAAAGCGCTGGGCGCCCTGCTCGACGAGTACCCGCAGGCCGACCGCCAGCAGCTGCGTACGCTGGTGCGCAACGCCCAGGCCGAAAAGGCCAAGAACAAGCCGCCGCGCGCCTACCGCGAGATCTTCCAGGTGCTGCGGACGCTGATGCTGCCGGCGGCGCTGGGCCTGAAGGCCTCGGCCGATGAGGCCGACGACGTCGAGACCGACGAAGCCGATGAGGACTGAGTCCCCGCCGGCCCGGGCGGTGGCGCTGGCCATCGCCCGGCTCAGGCCTGGGTACCGCCGACGGTGATGCCTTCGATCAGCAGCGAGGGCTGGCCCACGCCCACCGGCACGCTCTGGCCATCCTTGCCGCAGATGCCGACACCCTCGTCCAGGGCCAGGTCGTTGCCGACCATGCGCACCTTCTGCATGGTTTCCGGGCCGTTGCCGATCAGGGTCGCGCCCTTCACCGGCGCGGTGATCCGGCCATCCTCGATCAGGTAGGCCTCGGTGGCCGAGAACACGTACTTGCCGCTGGTGATGTCGACCTGGCCGCCACCGAAGTTGACCGCATACAGGCCCTTCTTCACCGAGCGGATCATTTCCTGCGGATCGTGCTCGCCGGCGCGCATGTAGGTGTTGGTCATGCGCGGCATGGTCAGGTGCGCGAACGACTCGCGACGCCCGTTGCCGGTCGGCGCCACGCCCATCAGGCGGGCATTGAGGCTGTCCTGCATGTAGCCGACCAGGATGCCGTCCTCGATCAGCGTAGTGCACTGGCTCGGGTGGCCCTCGTCATCGATGTTGAGCGAACCGCGGCGCCCGTCCAGGGTGCCGTCGTCGACGATGGTCACGCCCGGGGCGGCCACGCGTTCGCCGATGCGGCCGGCGTAGACGCTGGTGCCCTTTCGGTTGAAGTCGCCTTCCAGGCCATGGCCAACGGCTTCATGCAGCAGCACGCCGGGCCAGCCCGGGCCGAGCACCACCGGCATCACGCCGGCCGGAGCCGGTACGGCTTCGAGGTTCACCAGCGCTTGGCGCAGGGCCTCGCGGGCGAAGGCTTCGGGACGGCCATCGGCGAACAGTTCGGCATAGCCATAGCGGCCACCGCCGCCGGCATAGCCCGATTCACGACGGCCGTTCTGCTCGACGATCACCTGCACGTTCAGCCGCACCAGCGGGCGCACGTCGGCGCCCAGCACGCCGTCGGTACGGGCCACCAGCACGGTGTCCACGCCCCCGGACAGGCTCACCATCACCTGCTTCACGCGCGGGTCGGCGGCACGCAGGTAACCGTCCAGGCGCTTGAGGACCTCGACCTTGGCCTCGTTGCCCAGGCTGTCGATCGGGTCCAGGGTCGGGTACAGCGCGCGCGCGTTGCCGCGCAGCAGCGAACGCCCGGCCTGGGCGCCGCCTTCGCGCGAGATCGCGCGGGCCGACTGCGCGGCGGTCAGCAGCGCGTCGGCATGGATGTCATCGGAATAGGCGAAGCCGGTCTTCTCGCCGGCGATGGCGCGCACGCCCACGCCCTGCTCGATGGAGTGGGCGCCGTCCTTGACGATGCCGTCCTCCACGCTCCAGCTTTCGCGCCGGGCGTGCTGGAAATACAGGTCGCCGAAGTCCACGCCGGGGCCGAGCAGCTGGCCGAAGGTGCGCTCCAGGCCGGCGGTATCCAGGCCACCGGGGCGCAGCAGGCGGTCCTGGGCAAGCGTCAGTGCGTTATCAGTCATTGTCTCGATCTGGGGGTCTGGAGGCGGCCAGGCAAGGCCGCCGGATGAACAGGGGCCGCGACGCTCAACGCGGGCGCGGCGGGTCGGTGACGGTCGGCGGCACGGACGGGGCCGGTGCAGGCGCGCGGGGCGGCGCCGGGGTCCGGTCACGGCTGCGCTCGATCACCTCCACCTTCGGCTCCTTCCAGGGGCCGGTCACCCGGTAGGTCCGGGCGCCGATCTCTCCGAGTGGCTTTGACAATACCGCATTGGTGGCCGCACCCAGCGCCGCGCCCACCGGCCCGCCGGCCACCGCGCCGACCACGGTCAGCAGGTTGCCTGCACGGGGATTGACGTCGATGGTCTGGTCGAACTGCTGCTGGCGCAGGTCGGTCTGGCCACGGATGGTGATGTTGGCCGCCGGGCCTTCGATCAGCACCTTGTCGGTGCGCGCCATGCCATCGCCGAACTGCATGCCGCCTTCGATATGGTTGAAGGCGAAGCCCTTGGAGAAGAAATCGCGGAAATCGAACATCAGGCGACGCGGCAGCTGGGCCACGCTGAGCAGGCCGAGCACGCGGCCCGCGCCGGGGTCCAGTTCCAGCAGCTGGCCGTTGCGCGCATCGATGTCGAGCGTGCCCTGCAGGTTGCCCAGCTGGAAATCCGACGGCCCGCCCGCCCAGGCCGCCTGCAGCTGCGCCTGGCCGGAGCCGCCGCGCAGCTGGCCAGCGTAGTCGAGGTTCTGCATCAGCCCGCCCAGATCTTCGCTGCGCACCTTGGCGGTCAGTTCGGTGCGCGCGCCGGCGCCCTTGCCCAGCCAGCGGCCGGTGATGTCGATCTCCTGCTCCGGGGCACGGAAGCGCAGCTCGTCCACGCTCAGGCCGTTGCCCAGCGGGCGCGTGCGCAGCACCGCCTGGCCCAGCATCACCTTGCCGAATTTCAGGTCGGCGATGTGCAGGGCGAACGGCGGCAGCTTGGCAGGGTCCAAGTCATCGGCACCGGTCTGCGGCCGCGTCGCGGCCACAGCGGTGTCGACGCCTGGTGCGGCCGGCGGTGACTGCCAGTGCACGCGGTCGAGCTGGCCGCTGATGGTGCCGCCATCGGCATTGGGCACGCTCAGGTGGCCGGCCAGCGAAGGGCCGTCCAGGCGCACGTCCAGCGCCTGCGCGCCCGGCCGCAGCTGCAGCCGCGTCTGTTCGAAGATGCCTCCGATCAGCATCAGCCTGCCGACCTGCACGTCCACCGCGCGCAGCGGCATGGGATCGCCATCGCCACCGGCGCCACGGGCAAGGCCGATCCATTCCAGCGCATCCAGGGTCGGGCTGCGGCCGTTGATGGCCAGCCCGCTGGGCGGCGGGTCGCGGTCAACGCGGTCGCTGCCCATCGTGACCTGCACGCCGGTCTGGCTATTGTGGGTGCGCGCGGCCAGGGCCAGGCGCTGGCCGAACGCCACGTCGATGCGGCCGTCGCCCATCGGCAGCTGTGCCGACACGGTGGTCGCCAGCGCATCGGCGGCCGGCTTGTCCAGCGGTGCCGGCAGGTCCAAGCGGGTCCCCACCAGGTCCGAATGCAGGCGCAGCTCGCTGGGCGGGGCCGGCGCACCGGGCGCCACCTTGGGCAGGTTGACGGCGACGGTCCAGGCCGAGGTGCCTTCCAGATAGGGCTTCAGCCAGGCCATTTCCGGCGCGCGGTCGATCAGCACCTTGGCATCCAGGCGTGCTGCCAGTTCCGATTCAAAGGCCAGCGCCGGGTTGCGCACATAGCCGCCGGCACGCAGGCTCAGGCGGCCGTCCTGGCCGAGGTGGCGCACGGCCAGCTCCTCGGCGGCAAAGCCACCGCTGCCGTAGTGGGCCTGGCCCTGCATGGCGTCGAATTCCAGATCGAAGCGCTTGTCCACCAGCTTCACACCGGCCAGGTCCACCCTGCCCTGCAGGTGCCCGCCGCCTTCATCGCGGTGCAGCGGCTGGAGCAGGTCGAAGTGCACGTTGGCCGGGCCGCTGGCAACCAGGTTGTCGAGCGTGTCGCCGTAGTCCTTGTGCAGGCCACTCTGCCGCAGCATCGCCAGCAGGCGCCCCGCCTCGCTCTGGCTGTCGGCACGCACGTACAGCGGCGCGTGGCCGAAATCTTCGATGCCGGCCTCGAACTTCTGCACCGCCACGCCGGCCAGATCACCGCGGCCCTGCATGTGGAAGCCCGGCCCGATGAAAGCGATATCGGCGTCGACCTGGCCCATCAGCGGCCAGTCGTGCTGGAAGCGGATATCACCGTTGCTGATGTGGCCGGTGGCCTCGAAGCGGCCATCGTTGTGGTCGAACGGCCAATCGTCCAGGTCTCCGCTGACCAGGCCGATCCCGCCGCGCACCTGGCCGCCCACCAAGGCCGCATCCAGCCAGTCGGTGGCGCCCTTGCTCATCCTGGAATGGATCCAGAACCGCTTGGCCGCGGTCATCGGCACGTCGTCCAGCTTGGCCGCCAGCTGCAGCCACGGGCGCGTGCCGTCGCCCTGCAACCAGACGCCGCCACGTACGTCGGCCGCATAGTTGGTGCCTTCCACGCGCATCGCCGGGGTGCCGATGCGCCAGCCGCCGGCTTCGTCACGCCAGCCGACGATCTGCCCGGCCAGGTGCAGGTCGTGGCGCTCGCCGAAACCGGTCGGCCAGTCGAACTGCAGCTCCTGCTGGGGCTTCAGCTGCAGGCTGAAGCCATCGGCATCGCCTTCGAAACGACCGCCCAGGCCACGCACGCCCGGGGCATCGCCAACGCTGGCAAAGCCCAGCGCCCGCAGTTCACCCTGCGCCCACAACGGGCCGTCGCGCTCGCCCTGCAGCTGCAGCGACTGCACATCCAGCTGCGGCTTGGACAGGTACAGCCAGCGGCGCAGGCCCGGTTCCAGGCGGTCGCTCAGCGCCAGCGCGCGCAGCGCAGTCCCGGCCTGCACCGGCCCGCTGCTGATCCGCAGCTGCCTGCCCACCTGCACCTGCAGGCCATCGAGCTGTTGTTCGTCCGGCCCGTTCTGCAGGCGCAGGCGTGGCACCTGCAGCGCCCAGCCATCGCCCTGGCGCTGCCAGCGCAGTCGCGCCTGCACGCGCTGCAGCTGCAGGCCCGGCGTGGTCGTGCTCTGTAGCGGCGCGCCCTGCAGAGGCGCGCCGTCGACGCGGACTTCGCGCAGGTCAGAATCGGTGGTCAGGGCCACCGGCGCGAAATCGCGCAGGACCAGCCACAGGTTGAGTTCGCCCTTGCCTTCGCGCAGGCGCAGGCCGCCGGCCGCCAGCAACGGCGACCAGGCTTTGAAGTCGACAGGATCCGCGCCCAGCCAAGCCTGGCCATTGCCGTGGCGGCGGTCCAGATCCAGCACCGCGGTCAGCGGCAGCGCGTCGGTCTGTGCCCAGGCGCGCACGCCCACCCGCAGGCGGTCGCCATCCACGCGCAGGCGCAGGTCGATGCGCGGCAGCGTGGCATCCACACCCAGGCCGGGCGCATGCACGCCGAGGCGGCCACCGATCACCTGCAGTTCGCCCAGCCGGCGCAGCGCATCCAGCGGATCACCGCCGCTGCTGGACTGCGGCAGGCCACGTACCGACCAGCGGCCGTCACTGCCCTGCTGCAGGTCCAGGGCCAGGCCGCGCAGGCGCAGCTCGGTCAGCGAACGGCCCGGCAGCAGGCCGCTGTACATCGACACCAGCACCTCGGCCTCGCCGATGGCCAGGCCCTGACCCGCGCCGATGCGCAGGCCCTTGAGCTGCAGCAGCGGGCCGCGCCGGGTCCAGGCGGTGTCCAGTTGTTCAAAACGCACCGGTTGCCCGGCACGCTCACTCAGCCACGCGGCGATCGCCTCGGGGTGGCGCTCGGCCAGCGGCAGCAGCTGGCTGAGCGTCCCCACCAGCAGCGCAAGCACGACCAGGCCGACCGCGCAGGCAGCAACGAAATGACGGCGGATCCTTCGCAGTCGCAGGCGCGGCGGCGCGCTCATCGGCCTCGACCGGCGCCCGGTCCGCGCGGCTCAGAGCAGAACGACATCGAACTGCTCCTGCAGGTACTGCTCATCGGCCTGGAAGCGGATGCTCTTGCCGAGGAATTCCTCCAGCTCGGCCACCGCCGCCGATTCCTCGTCGGTGATGCGCGCCACCACCTTGGTCGACGCGATCACCAGCAGGCGCGCCGCCTCGAACTGGCGTACGGCGCGGGTGATCTCGCGGAAGATCTCGTAGGTCACCGTCTCGGTGGTCTTGATCGAGCCGCGCCCGCTGCACTGCGGGCAGGTTTCCGACAGCTGCCGCTCCAGGCTTTCCACCGTGCGCTTGCGGGTCATCTCGACCAGGCCCAGCGGCGAGAAGTCGTACACCGTGGTCTTGGCGTGGTCGCGGGCCAGGGCCTTCTCCAGCGTGCGCAGCACCTGGCGGCGGTGCTCGGGATCATCCATGTCGATGAAATCGATGATGATGATGCCGCCCAGGTTGCGCAGCCGCAGCTGCCTGGCCACCGCCTGCGCGGCCTCCAGGTTGGTGCGGAACACGGTTTCTTCCAGGTTGCGCTGGCCGACGAACGAACCGGTGTTCACGTCGATGGTGGTCATCGCCTCGGTCTGGTCGATGACCAGGTAGCCACCGGACTTCAGCGGCACCTGCTTGTCCAGCGCGCGACCGATCTCGTCCTCGACGCCGAACATGTCGAAGATCGGCCGGTCGCCCGAATACAGTTCCAGCTTCTCGGCCAGAACAGGCATGTACTTGGCCACGAAGGCCTGGAGCTGGGCGAAGGTCTCCTTCGAGTCGACCTTAACTTTGTCCACGTCCTTGCGGATCAGGTCGCGCACCGAACGCAGCGGCAGGCTCAGGTCTTCATAGATGTTGCTGCACGAGGGCGCCTCGCGGCCGCGGCGCTCGACCACGTTCCAGACGCGCGACAGGTAGGCCACGTCTTCAGCGATGGCTTCGGCCGGCTGGCCTTCGGCATTGGTGCGCACGATGTAGCCGTAGCCGCCGTGCTGGGCCGACAGTTCGGTCACCAGTGCCTTCAGCCGTGCGCGCTCGCCTTCATCCTCGATGCGCGCCGACACGCCCACCACCTTGGACTGCGGCAGCAGCACCATGTAGCGCGAGGGAATGCTGATCTGCGTGGTCAGGCGCGCGCCCTTGGTGCCGATCGGGTCCTTCACCACCTGCACCACGATGTCCTGGCCGTCGCGCAGCAGCTCGACGATGGGCACGCTGGACGGCGGCGGCAGGGTGGTGTTCTCGGTATCGGCGCTGGCCACCGGGGCCGGCCGGATCACGTCGTTGGCATGCAGGAACGCCGCGCGCTCCAGGCCGACCTCGACGAAGGCCGCCTGCATGCCGGGCATCACCCGCTGCACCTTGCCCTTGTAGATGTTGCCGACCACGCCGCGGCGCCAGCCGCGTTCGATGTGCAGCTCCTGCAGCATGCCGTTTTCGATCACCGCGACACGGGTCTCGCGCGGGGTCACATTGACCAGGATTTCCTCAGACATCGGCAGCCTCCCTGGCGGCATCGGCAATGGGGGCCGGCACGCCGCAGCGCGCCAGCAGACGATCGGTGTGAAGCAGCGGCAACCCCATCACGCCGGAGTAGCTGCCGGAAAGGTGTTCGATCCAGCGCTCGGCCCCGCCCTGGATGGCGTAGGCGCCGGCCTTGTCCAGCGGCTCGCCGGTGGCCACGTAGGCGGCGATGTCGGCCGCGCTGACCGGGGCGAAGGTGACCTCGGACACGACCAGCTCGCTGTCCAGCCCGCCAGCGCCCACCACCACCACGGCGGTCATCACCTGGTGGGTGCGCCCGGCCAGCCGCGCCAGCATCGCCCGCGCGTCGGCCGCATCGGCCGGCTTGCCGAATACTTCGCCGTCCAGCACGACCTCGGTGTCCGAGCCCAGCACCCGCGCCTGAGGGTCGGTGGCCAGCACCGCGGCCAGGCCGGCGCGCGCCTTGTCGGCCGCGACGCGGCATACATAGGCTTCGGCACTTTCGGCAGCCGCACGCACCTCGGGCACCTCCAGGTCGAGGGCCTGGAAGGGGCGTCCGAGTCGGGCCAGCAGCTGGTTGCGTCGGGGGGAGCGGGAAGCAAGATAGAGCATCAGCACAGCATAACCTGAGGGCACTGCCTGAATCGTCGGCAACCCCGCCCGATGCGCGTCCAACCCCGAACGGACTCACAGCGCGTTCATCGCTGCGACACCAACCTCACCGCCACACCAAGGCGATCCCATGCGCCGCACCGCCACCCCGCTGCTGCTTGCCCTGTCCCTCGCTATTGGAGCCTCGATGACCGCCCACGCCGCCCCGTCGTCGCCGTCGATCGCCGCCCCGGCCGAAGGCACCCTGCTGAACATCTCGGCCAACGCCGAGGCCACCCGCGTGCCGGACGTGGCCACCCTGTCGGCCGGTGTCGTCACCCAGGCCGCAGACGGCAACAGCGCCATGCGCGAGAACGCCCAGCAGATGGACAAGGTGCTGGCCGCGATCAAGGCTGCCGGCATTGCCGAACGCGACGTACAGACCAGCGGCGTCAGCCTCAACCCGCAGTACCGCTACGCCGACAACGAGGCGCCGAAGATCACCGGCTACCAGGCCAGCAACACGGTCAGCCTGAAGGTGCGCGACATCGCCAGGCTGGGCAAGGTGCTCGACGCCCTGGCCGCGCAGGGCGCCAACCAGATCAACGGCCCGCAGTTCGAGATCGACCAGCCCGAGCCGGTCTATGACGAAGCCCGCCTGGCCGCGCTGAAGAAGGCCCAGGCCCGCGCCCAGACCTATGCGAAATCGCTGGGCCTGCAGGTGCGCCGCATCGTCAGCATTTCCGAGAACAGCAACGGCGGCTTCCGCCCGATGCCGATGATGCGGGCCATGGCCGCCGGTGCGGCAATGGACAAGGCCACCCCGGTGGCGCCGGGTGAATCGACCGTGTCGGTGAACCTGGACGTGGTGTTCGAACTGGGGCGGTAACCGGTAGCGCGGGGCCCGGCCCCGCGAGCGCATCGCAAGAACACACGCGGCGCCCTTCGGGGCGCCGTTTTCATTGGCGGGCCGTCTACCACGTGCCGCCCAGGCAGCGCGGGGCCGTGCTCCGCGAGCGCAGCGGCGCGGCCTCTCCCGCCGGGCATGGCCCGGCGCTACCCGTTCATGAAGCCCAGCCCAACGACGTCGCCCCTGCCTCTAGGCAGTGGCCGGGGGGCGGCGCTAATGATTGACTGCCAGCCGCGTGCGGCAACCCCGATGGCGGCCCTGGTGCGTTGAGGACTTCGTCACTGGCATGGAGGTGGACCATGGTTCGTACGTATCCCGTTGTACCGCTGCAGTTCGATCCCGCCCGCGTCGCCGCCTGGAGCGCGGCCATCGCCCTGCACCTGCTGGCCTTCCTGTTGCTGCTGATCCCGGCAACCTACCAGGCCATCACCGCCCTGCCCCGCGACACCACCGAGGTCAGGCTTATTCCCAAGGAGCAGCCGAAGCCGCCGGAACCGCCGCCGGTGGAGCCGCAACCGGTGCAGGCCGAGGTCAGGCCCACGCCCCACGCCGCGCCGACCGTAGTCCCGCCGCTGCCGGCCCCGACCGCGTCGCTGGAAGAGGCCCAGGGCATCATCCTGCCCGCAGCCGAACCGGCCCCCGTGCAGGCGGCACCGAGCCTGGCGCCATCCACGCCGATGGCCGGGGTGCAGCTGCAGTACCGCAGCGCCCCGCCGCCGGCCTATCCGGTCCCGGCGCTGCGCAACCATGAGCAGGGGACCGTGCTGCTGCGGGTCGAGGTGGATACCAGCGGCAAGCCGGTGAACGTCAGCATCGAGCGCAGCAGCGGCTCGCGCAGCCTGGACCAGGCCGCCCGCCAGCAGGTGCTGCGCCAGTGGCGGTTCGTGCCGGCCGAGCGTGACGGCGTGGCCGTGCCGGCCATCGGCATGGTGCCGGTGCAGTTCTCGCTGCCCGACTGAGGCCCGCGGGCGGCCCGGCGCGATGCCGGGTCGCCCTTTTTCCGAGTTCGGCCCCCGTCAAGAGCCGTTCGCGCCAAAACATTTCGCTTCTGTCGAAAGATCGTTACGAATTCAGTAAAACTTCACAGCTCCGTCACCTGCCAGAAACCTAGATTGATACGTCCCGGTACATACCGGATGACGCCCTCAATGCTCGAGTTTTCCAGTCAGGAGAGAAGCTGTGAAACACCCGATCCAACGGCCCGCCAGCCGCCGCCAAAACCACCTGGCAACTTCCATCACCCATATCCTCGCTGGCGGCACCCTGCTGCTGGCCGGCGCCGCGGCCTCCTCCTCTGCCTTCGCACAGGAACAGGCCACCAACCTTGACCGCATCACGGTCACCGGTTCCAACATCCCGCGCACCAACACCGAGACGCCGTCTCCGGTGCAGGTGGTGACCCGCCAGGAAATCGATCGCACCGGCAAGACCACGGTTGCCGAGTACCTGCAGACGCTGACCGCCGATGGCGCCGGCTCCATTCCCAAGACCTTCGGCAATGGTTTCGCCGGTGGCGGCGCGGGCATTTCGCTGCGCGGCCTCGGTGCCGGTTCGACCCTGGTGCTGTTGAACGGCCGCCGCATGGCGACCTACGGCCTGGCCGATGATGGCCAGAAGGTGTTCACCGATCTGAGCACCATCCCGCTCGACGCCGTCGAGCGCGTGGAAGTGCTGAAGGACGGCGCGTCGGCCATCTACGGTTCCGATGCGATCGCCGGCGTGGTCAACATCATTCTGCGCAGTGACTTCCAGGGCGCGATCCTGCGCGGTTCGTACGGCGTGTCCGGCGACGGCGATGGTGATGCCAAGAAGGCCACCCTGACCGCCGGTACCGGCGACCTCGCCAGCGACGGCTGGAACGCGTTCTTCAGCCTGGACGTCGGCAAGACCGACCGCATCCAGATCAGCGACCGCAAGAACCGCAAGTGGATCGGCACCGGCGATATCCGTCGCTGGGGCTACGACGCCGCTGACGCGCAGTTCCTCGGTGGCGCCTTCCTGTCCGGCGGCACTGCCGGCGGCACCGGCCCGAACGGTTCGGTGTTCAACAACGCCGGCCAGCTGGTTGCGCTGCCGGGTTGCGCGGGCGTGACCACGATTCCGGGCCAGACCGATGCCACCGCCCAGGCACAGGGCTGCCTGTGGGATCCGGCACAGCTGTACCGTGACCTGACCCCGGAAGAGAAGTACGTCAACGTGTTCGGCCGTGCCAGCTTCGCCTTCGGTGAAGGCGGCGAGGTCTACACCGAGATCGGCTACTCGAAGAAGGAAACCATCTTCAGCAACACGCCGTCCGGCGTGTCCGGCGGCTGGGGTTACCCCGGCGGCCCGGTCAACGCCAACAGCGGCGCCGGTGCGACCATGCTCTACGCCGGCCATCCGGACAATCCGCTGCCCTACGCTGCGCGCCTGCGCTACAGCGCCTGGGACGTGGGCCCGCGCGTGACCAACAACACCAACGAGTTCAACCGCTTCCTGGTGGGCGTCAAGGGCAACTGGGGTGAGTGGAGCTACGACACCGCCTACCTGCACTCGGGCACCGACCTGGTCAACAAGCGCACCGGCTTCCTGAACTATGACGCCGTGCGCTGCGTGCTGGGCAATCCGGCCTGTCCGTACGGCACCTGGCGCATCGGTGACAACGCCTCGCTGACCCCGCAGTCGGTCTACGACGCGATCAGCCCGACCATCAGCGCCCGCGCCAAGTCCAGCCTGGACATGTTCGACTTCACCATCTCGCGCAGCCTGATGGACCTGAAGGGCGGCCCGCTGGGCCTGGCCTTCGGTACCGAGTGGCGCAAGACCAGCAACAGCCTGACCCCGCAGACCTTCACCGACGTCGGCCAGATCATCGGCCTGGGCTACTCGGCCTATGACGGCACCCAGAACGTGTACGCCGGCTACGCCGAACTGTCCGCACCGGTGCTGGAATCGTTGGAACTGTCGGGCGCCGTGCGTTATGACAAGTACGAGAGCGGTGAAGGCAAGGCCACGCCGAAGCTGGGCGTGAAGTGGACCCCGGCCGACTGGATCGCCCTGCGCGCCAGCTACGCCGAAGGCTTCCGCGCGCCGAACCCGGCCGAGAACGGTGACGGTGGCCTGGCCGCCTTCTCCAACGCCCGCGATCCGGTGCGCTGCGCCATCGATCCGGCCAACGAGTGCACCGCGCGCTCGGTGGCGATCATCACCCGCCCGAACAAGGACCTGAAGCCGGAAGAGTCCAAGAGCTACTCGGTGGGTATCGTGCTGCAGCCGACCTCCACCACCTCGCTGACCGTTGACGCCTGGGAAATCAAGCGTACCAACGAAATCGCACAGGGCAGCACCGCCGATGCGATCGCCGCCGGCAACGTCCTGCGCGATTCCAACAACATCGGTGGCGTGGCCAACAGCGGCACGATCCTGGCAGTCAACACCGCGTACGTGAACGCCAACTCCTCGCGTGTCCGCGGTATCGACACCGACGTGCGCCAGACCTTCGACTTCGGCGCCGGCCAGCTGGAAATGGACCTGCAGTGGAGCCACATCCTGAAGTTTGAACGTACCGAGGGTGACACCACCGTCGATTACGTCGGCACCCACGGCAACTGCGACGTGACCAACTGCATCGGTACGCCGCAGGACAAGATCAACTTCGGCACTACCTGGAAGCAGGGTCCGTGGAGCGTCAGTGGTGTGGTGAACTACATCGACAGCATGGAGAACAAGGACCGCCGCGGTGGCGACTACCTGGCCTTCTATGAAGACGGTTCGCCGGTGGAGAAGATCTCCTCCTTCACCACCTTCGACCTGTCCGGCCGCTGGAACATCACCGAAGCCTTCGAACTGAACGCCTCGGTGCAGAACGTGTTCGACCGCATCGCTCCGCTCGACCCCAGCACCTACGGTGCGGTCAACTACAACCCGCTGCACTTCAGCGGTGCAATTGGCCGCTACTTCACCGTGGGCGCCAAGTACACCTTCAAGTAATCGAAGGCGCGTCATCTGCAAAGGCCCGGGCATCTGCCCGGGCCTTTGCTTTTGCGGTGCCTCTAGCGTCGAGCCATGCTCGACTGCGTCGCTTTGTAGAGTCGAGCCATGCTCGACTGACGCGACGATGCAGAAGCAGCCGAACGTGGGTTCGGCTCTACAGGAATTTCAGCGCCTGACAGTGGACGCAAAAAAACCCGCATCTCACGATGCGGGTTTTCAAAGGTGGCGCCCGAAGTTGGACTCGAACCAACGACCCCCTGATTAACAGTCAAGTGCTCTAACCGGCTGAGCTATTCGGGCAGACGACTAGTATAACCACTCTTCACGCGCGATGGTAGGGGTGATTCGCAATCATTGCGGCGGCCCGATACAGCTGCTCGGCGACCACCAGCCGCACCAGCATGTGCGGCAGGGTCAGCGGTCCGATCGACCACTTCTCATCGGCCAGCGCGGACACTTCCGGCGAGTGCCCTTCCGGGCCACCGATCAGGAACGCCAGGTCCCTGCCCTGCCCGCGCCAATGCTCCAGGCGGTGCGCGAGCTGTTCCGAACTGAGCTGGCGGCCCGGCACGTCCAGCGCCACCACGTAGGCATTCTTCGGCAGCGCAGCGATCACACGCTTGCCTTCGTCCTCGGTGGCGCGACGCGCATCGCGGCCCTTGCCACGCAGGCCCGGCTCGATTTCCACCAGTTCGAACGGCAGCCAGTGCGACAGCCGCTTCTGGTATTCGGCGAAACCCTGCGCGACCCAGCTGGGTGCGCGTTCACCGGTGGCGATCAGGCGGGCTTTCATCTACGCAGTCTCCAAAACGTCGACGGCGCCATAGGGGCCGGCGAAGGGGTACAGCAACGCCCTGGGTCAGGCCACTTAGTAGTAGTCGGGGGGCGGCGGGTGGGAGCGGGCGGGGCACAGGCGCTCCGGCCGGGAGAACAAAACCAAGCC
>NZ_JBXFWG010000067.1:0-17441 GCF_056854535.1 Stenotrophomonas sp. STEN054
GGGGGGGGCGCGGGGGTGGGGCGGGGCTTACCTGGGGGGGGGGGGGGGGGGTGTGGGGGCGGGGCCCCCCGTGGTTGTGGGGGGGGGATTGCCCGGGCGAAGCCGGTCAGCGCCGCGCCCCCGGTAGCGCCGGGCCATGCCCGGCGGAAGCACCCTCGGTGCCGCGATGCCCGGCGGAAGGCCCACCACACGCCTCTGCGCCGCACGCGGTAGCATTCGCTTCCCCCTGCGTCCTTCCGTTTCCCGCCGATGCGCCTGCTGCTGGTCGAAGACAATCCGGATCTGGCCGATGCCATCATCCGCCGCATGCGCCGCAGCGGCCACGCGGTGGACTGGCAGGCCGACGGCCTGGCCGCCGCCAGCGTGCTGCGGTACCAGAGCTTCGACCTGGTGGTGCTGGATATCGGCCTGCCCAAGCTGGATGGCCTGCGTGTGCTGGCCGGCATGCGCGAGCGCGGCGACAGCACGCCGGTGCTGATGCTGACCGCACGCGATGGCATCGAAGACCGCGTGCAGGCACTGGACGTCGGTGCCGATGATTACCTCGGCAAACCCTTCGACTTCCGCGAATTCGAGGCGCGCTGCCGCGTGCTGCTGCGCCGTGCCCGCGGCCACGCCAGCGAGGTGGTGCAGATTGGTGGCTTCCAGTTCGACAACGCCGCACACCGCGTCAGCGTGGACGGCGAGCCGATCGAGCTGCCCAACCGCGAATACCGCCTGCTGGAAATCCTGGTCGGCCGCCTCGGCCAGGTGGTCGGCAAGGACGAGATCGGCAACGGCCTGTTCGGCTTCGACGACGAAGCCGGGCCGAATGCCATCGAGTTGTACATCGGTCGCCTGAGAAAGAAGCTCGCCGGTGCTCCGCTGCGCATCACCACCGTGCGGGGTGTCGGCTACCTGCTGGAAGAAGCCGGCGACGGCAGCAGCGATGGCGATGGCTGAGGTTCGTACTGCGGTCGCCGCGCCGGGTTCGCTGCGGCGCACCCTGTTGCTGTACCTGGGCACGCTGCTGGCGGTGTTCGCGGTGGCCCTGCTGTTTGCCGCGCGCGATTACGGCCAGCGCGCCGCCAACCGTTCCTACGACCACCTGCTGGTGTCCTCGGCGCTGTCCATCGCCGATTCGGTGGCGCTGGTCGATGGCCAGTGGCAGGTGGACCTGCCGTACGCCGCGCTGGACCTGCTGGCGATGGCGGCGGAGGACCGCGTGTTCTACCGGGTGGCCGACAGTCGCGGCAACCTCATCACCGGCTATGGCGACCTGCCCGCGCCACCGCGTCGGCCGGGTACGCAGCCGCAGCTGTTCGATGCGCCCTACAGTGGCGAGACCGTGCGCTTCGTGGTGGTCAGCCGCAGTTTCGCAGCCGCGTCCGCGCTGGGCGAAGTGCAGGTGCAGGTGGGACAGACCCGCCGCGCACGCGAGGCGCTGGCACAGGACATGGTCAACCGCGCGCTGCTGGCCATCGGCGTGTTGTCGCTGCTGCTGCTCGCGCTGGTGGCCTTTGGCGTGCACCGTGCGTTTCGCCCGCTGGTGCGGGTGGAACGCGAGCTGTCGCGGCGCGAGCCGTCCGACCTGAAGCCGCTGGATGCGCGCGTGCCGCGCGAGATGGACCAGATGGTCGCGGCGTTGAACCGCTTCATGGAGCGCCTGTCCAGCAGCAACGAGACGCTGCGTGCGTTCATGGCCGAGGCCGCGCACCAGATGCGCACGCCATTGGCCGCACTGCGCGCGCAGGCGCAGCTGGCACTTGACGACGACGACCCGGACGACATGCGGCGCAGCCTGCAGGCCATCGAGCGCAATGCCACGCACATGAGCCGCCTGCTCAACCAGCTGCTCAGCGATGCCAGCGTGATCCACCGTTCCAGCCTGCAGCGGTTTGCGGCCGTGGACCTGGCCGAAACCGTGCACCAGGCTCTGCATGAAGCACTGCCGCAGGCCGGCCCGGCGCCGCGCGTGCAGCTGGCGATGACCGCCGAGCCGGTGCAGGTGCATGGCGATGCGCTGCTGCTGCGCGAGGCGATCAAGAACCTGGTCGACAACGCGCTGAAGTACGGCGGCGACGGTCCGCTGCAGATCGCGCTGACCGTGGAAGGCGGGCAGGCGGTACTGACCATCGCCGATCACGGTGCCGGCATTGCCGCGGCCGACGCCGGGCGCGTGTTCGAGCGCTTCGCCCGTGGCGAGGGCGCACCGGCCGGTGGCGCCGGTCTGGGCCTGGCCATCGTCAAGCGCGTGGTTGACAGCCACGGCGGCCACATCGACCTGAGCAACCGGCCGCAGGGCGGCCTGGTCGCCACCATCCGCCTGCCCCGGAGCAGTTCATGATTCGCCTGTTCGCCACCGCCTTCGCCCTGCTGCTGGCGCTGCCGGTGCTGGCCGCGCCCGGCGATGTGCGCCGCTTCGCCGCGCAGGGCCCGGCCACCGCGCAGCTGCGCATCCACGGCAGCACCGACATCGAGGTGTTCGCGGTGGTCATCGCCGATTACCAGCGCCTGCACCCCGGCACCGAAGTGGTGTACGAGGACATCATTACCCAGGACCTGTATGCGCGGTACCTGCACGACCGTGCCGGCCCGGAGTCGCCGGACCTGCTGATTTCCAGCGGCATGGACCTGCAGACCAAGCTGGTGAACGACGGCCATGCGCTGCCGCACCGCTCGGCGCAGACCGCCGCGCTGCCGGCCTGGGCGCAGTGGCGCAGCGAGGCGTTCGGCATCAGCTACGAGCCGGTGGTGATGGTCTACAACACCCGCCGCCTGCCGGCCGCCAAGGCCCCGCATACGCGCCGCCAGCTGCTGGACCTGCTGCGCGCCGAGGGCACGCCGCTGCGCGGCAGGGTCGGCACCTACGATATCGAACGCAGCAGTGTGGGCTACCTGCTGGCCACCCAGGACGCACAGCGCGGCAGCATTGCCGGTGCGCTGCTGGGCGCGCTGGGTGACAACGCGGTGCTGCGCGAGGAGCGCACCGGCGTGCTGCTGGACAAGGTCGCCAGCGGTGAATTGTCGCTGGTCTACAACGTGCTGGGTTCGTACGCACAGGCACGCATCGATGGCGGCGCGCCGCTGGCCATCATCGAGCCGGAGGATTACACCCTGGTGGTGCTGCGTACGGCGGTGATCCCACGTACCGGGCCGCACCCGGAAGAGGCGCGCCGCTTCCTTGATTACCTGCTGTCGCCGCGTGGCCAGCAGGTGCTCTCACGCGAGGCACGGCTGATGCCGATCGTCACCGGCAACGCGCGCAGCGACGACGCGCCGGGGCGCAGCCGCCGCCCGATCCAGCTCGGCCCGGGCCTGCTGGTGTACCTGGATGCGCTGAAGCGCCGTCAGTTCCTCGATGCCTGGCGCAGCAGCGTAGAGCCGGGCGGGCGCTGACCTCGCCGGCCTGCACGTACAATGGCCCCATGAGCGAATACACCATCCTGATCGCCGATGACCACCCGCTGCTGCGTTCGGCGGTGGTGCAGTCGCTACGGCAGAGCCTGCCGCTGGCGCAGGTGCGCGAGGTAGCCAGCGCCGATGCCCTGGCCGAAGCTCTCGATGCACAGCCCGAGGTGGATCTGGTGCTGCTGGACCTGACCATGCCCGGTGCGCACGGCTTTTCCGCGCTGCTGCACGTGCGCGGCTCGCATCCGGACATCCCGGTGGTGATCCTTTCCTCCAACGATCACCCGCGGGTGATCCGCCGCGCCCAGCAGTTCGGTGCCGCCGGTTTCATCCCCAAGTCGGCCCCGGCCGAGACCATCGGCCAGGCGGTGCAGGCCGTGCTCGACGGCAGCCTGTGGTTCCCGGCGATGGCGCCAGAGCGCAGCGAATCCGACGCGCTGCTGGCTGCGCGCCTGGCCCAGCTCACCCCGCAGCAGTTCCGCGTGCTGCTGTGCCTGGCCGATGGCCTGCTCAACAAGCAGATCGCCTACGAACTGGGCCTGGCCGAGAACACGGTGAAGGTGCACGTGACCGCCATCCTGAAGAAGCTCGAGTGCCACAGCCGCACCCAGGCGGCAGTGCTGGTGAAGGCGCTCGAGCCGGAAGGCGACGCCGGCGCTGGGTTGGAACGTTGAAAATGGGCTGTTGACTGAACGGTGGATTGGTCAAACTAAGCTTGCTCCGAGCGCAATGCGCTTCGAACAATGGAATCTAGTCCGTCGTTGCGCGGCGACCAAGATAGCTCTCTGCGAGCGCTGGACGAGTCTGATACTAGGACAGACACATCGCCACTGCGCTGCTCTGCCTCAAGAACTGGGACTCTAGCGCCAGAAATTTGCTCGACTGCATGTAGCACTTCCCGAACAGAGTAGCCTCTTTCGGAGCCGCAGTTGAGGATCAATGAACTCCCTCCACGGTTCAAGTGATCGATTGCTCTCAGGTGAGCTGCTGCGATGTCATCGACATGAACGTAATCGCGAATTCCTGTGCCGTCAGGTGTTCGGAAATCCGTGCCGAATATGGTGACTGAACCTTGCCTTTCATTTGCGACCCGGCATGCCGCCATGACTAGATTCTTAGCATTCTTCCCGGGCCTGAAAAAATGCCCGGAAATGGTGGCGCCCGCTACGTTAAAGCACCTTAGCGATACGTACCTGAGGTCCGTTGCAAATGACACGTCCAGTAGGATCTGCTCGGCGATGAGCTTTGACATCCCATAGGGATTTGCGGGTCTCTTCGAATGAAGCTCGCCCACAGGAGTCTGGTCACAAGCAGAGCCATACACAGCGGCAGTTGACGTGAAAACGAATTTCGATACCCCGCAATCCTTGCAGCATGACAGAAGGTTGAGAGTCCCCGCTGTATTTTCCGAATAGTAGTAAAGAGGATCTAGTTTCGAGCCTGTGGCGTCAGTTCTTGCCGCCATGTGCACAACTGTTCCAATGGCAAATTCAGAGAGGATGCTCTTGACGAGGGTGTGATCTGAGATGCTGCCGATGACGAGGTGGGAATTCTCAACTCGTTTCGCTTTGCCAGTGCTTAAGTCATCCAGGACGACAACCGTAAAATTTCGGTCTAGCAGCTGATGGACTACGTGGCACCCTATGTATCCCGCGCCACCAGTGACAAGTATCGCTTCGCTCACGCGGCAATCTCTTCGGCTGATATCGAAAGATGCGGATCACTCGCGGATTCGCTGCTACGGGCATGTATCGCATAGCTGATGGGGAGTTGGTGCCTCCATAGTCTGAGATCTTGGTCGTATTGTAGATGTCCATCCGCTGAGAGCGTTTTTAACTCCTGAATTGACAGCTCACGCATGGAGTGCACGGATCCGTCTGCCGAGTGGCAAGAGACGAGTACTGAGGTTGGATGTCGATGATCGTCGCTGGATAGATGGACGCTGATACGTACAGTCCGGAAATAGATCAACCGCAGCTCCCAATCGGTTCTGTCCAGTAGTGATAGGGATGCGTCTGGCTCGTGTGGGGTCAGAGAGTCAGGTTGCACCGCGCGATTGCGGAAGCTCAGTCCGACGTATCTCTCGTACTCAGGTAGGGTGCGGATCGACCCCAAGCCAAATTTTCCTGGGTCGTTAGGGGTTGGATCTAGGGAAATTTCAAGCAAGGTTAGAGTCTTCTGCAGTGCTGCAAGTGATCGGCTCCGTGCAGACGTCTCAAGTGCCCCTTCGGATACCTGGGCTTCGCTATGGTCGTCCCACACTTTCTGAGCAAGGTTATGGTACTGATGCCATAGCATGGTTTCGTAGGGGTGGAAGAACTCATAGCCGTGTGTGAATGCTCTGAGTGACAGCGATATTTCTTCGGTGCAGAAAAATTGATCAGGATCGCTCATTACATCGCTGACAAAAGTACCATCGGAGAAGATGAATCCGCCTGCGATGAATTTAGCTCTGAATGCGACGCTTCCTTCGGGTCGGGGTGGGAGGCGGATTGATTTAAGCTTGACAACGCCGGTCGGAGAAAAGCATTCGAAGACAATTCCGCTGGTGTACTCTTGGCGGTCGAGAGGGTAGGTGGCTGGGTTGAAATCAGGAGGGTGTCCGGTTATGAGTGGCTTCGGGGTGTGTGATCGAAGTAACTCAAGGAGGTCTCCCATCTTTACATCCCACTGATCTGAAAACCGGTGGTGTGAATCGATCTGCAGATTGTAGGTTTCGCCGCGATATCGGCTCTGAGCCAGATGTCTAGCCCAGCCACACCCCTTTGAGTGAGAGTAATGAACGTCGATCACATCAATGGTTGCGCCATTTTTATGATAGATATGGACTGGGTAGATTCCGCCCACTTCAGTCTCTCTGTATTCAAGGCCAACGGATGCTAATCCCGGAGTGCCTTCCTCAGTCCCATGCTGCCAGCATATGGAGATGTGCAACAGGCCGGGAAATGATGCTGTCTCTATCATGTCCAGTAGAGTGGGTAGAAGTTGAGGGTCTCTGTAGCTAGGTATCTGGACAAATATGGATTTGCCTCGGTTCATGTTCCGCCTCTACTTTCTCTGCTGCTCTACTGGGTATGGTTTTTTTGAACTAGTCGTTCAGTTTCCGCTTATTGAGTTTATCGATGGGTCGGTGGAGAATATGAATCTGTTCTCATATGTTCCTCCGACGTTTTCAAGTGACTCGACGTAGCTGTACATTGGGGAGGATCGGTCTGCGGCGAGCCGGTTGTTCCAAGCCTCATGCTGATCTTCGCTTTGCGTGCGCGCCATACCAATACAGATACTAAGGCCGCACGATAGCTGTTCAAGAATTCCGTCTTTTCCGATTGCACGCGTCAACGATGCACGGTAGTGCTCCGCCAGATCTTGTGCTTCTGGGCTGGAAGCAGCTTCCTGGGTGATTTTCGATATTGCGCTCGACATGCTGCGGTTTGATTGCAATAGGTCCTGAGCTTCCTGGCTTGAGATTCCTTGGTTGAATATGAAGTCGGATTCGCTAGGAAGGTGTTGCGCTGATTTTGTTTGGATGCCATGAGCTTGTGTTGAAGAGAGCTCGTCAGCTGTGCGCAAAGCGCTGTTTTTTCTCGCGATCTCTTCTTTTGTATTATTCGAATCGACGTCAGGGTGCGCTGATTTTTCTAAGGATGTTGAGTCTGAAGTGGGCTTGTGGTCATTCGAGCAGCTTGCTAGCGATGCTGAGAGTAAAATTGCTAAAAGAAGTTTGATGGAATTTTGCGGTTGCAAGAATAATGGCGGCACAGTCATGACTATTCCTTTGTTTGGAATTTTGGTTTTTTACATTCCGCATGCATGCGGATTTTGATTGCAGTCCGGTGGCCGAGTCGGGTTGATGACAGTGTTGACTCGTCCTCCGCAGCAGTCGGTGACTGCCCAGTTTCCCGCTGTGTCTACATTGACGACGCAGGTGTTTGTGCACCTGTATCTGACCCCGTTAAAAACGGTTTCGCTCGCTGCCTTAACATCGCCTGCTGCGATTGACAGGGCTGCTGCAACAACGAGCCCGCTAGCTGTCCGATATTCCATTTTATTGCCCCTTTGTGATTAATGGAGTGCCTGCGTGTGAATTATCTGATTTCTATGAGTTCGATCAGTAGGTGAAGTCTGATTCTGTCTTAGGGGCAATACCGTGTGGTGTGTCACGGTAGTTCTATATTTGAAACTATTCCTAAAAGGCTCTGGTCGAGCGCTTGCGTCCCGAGCTTTTGCTGCATGTGCCGTGTGCTAGGCAGAGCTTCTGATGTCGTCCAGCAGGCCGGGCTGCAATGCGGCTACGGCCAGAGTTAGCTCAATGTCAGGTTCTAGAGTGCACTTGGTTGGAGCTCCTCAACGCGCTATATGTAGATGAGCGCATGGCCGATGAGATCGCGTGGAGCTTCCTGCTGGATGCTTGGAGCATCTTTTGTTGCAGGCTCTATTGCATGATCCCGAACAGGCGAATGACCGCCTGCAGCAGCTGCTCGCTGCACCCGCACAGCTGCGGGAATGGGAGTTCCAGATGGAATACGACCTCGACTGGGCTATGGCCCAGCCCGAGCTGGACCTGCCGCTGCATAATCCGCGGGTCAACTGATCCCTGTAGAGCCGAGCCCACGCTCGGCTGATTCCTGTCAGGCGCTGAGGGAACGCAGATCGATGCAGGGACGCATGCGCTCCGTGCCATCCCACTCGGCAGGCAGTCCCACGCTGGCGAAGGCGTCGACGATGGCCTGGCCGATCTGCTCCATGGCGGCGCTGTCGGGCGGGCCCCAGAAGCCAATGGACAGATCACTGGTGCGCTTGGCGCGCTTCATGTCATCGCCGGAATAGAAGCAGAACCCTTTGAGGCCTGCATCTGTGCCGCCGCGCTGCCAGAAAAGTTCATTGGTGTCATCGGCAGCGTCGTCAGGTGTATCGCCGCACCCAGCAGTGGCGACGATGCCTGCGGCTTCCAGCACTGCAAATGCCGCATCGATCCTGGCTCGCGCCAGCTTCCACGCAGCAGCGGACATCTTCCGGTCCGGCTTGCGCACGATGACCTTGGGAAGGGCATGGCCGGTCAGCGCGGAAAGCAAGGCCTTCACCTGCGGTGACCAGGCGTTTTCCACGATGTGGTTGCCATGCGCGTCGCGCACATCCGGCTGTGCACCGGCATCGATCAGCAGCTGCACCGCCTCGGGCCCTGCCGGCGAAAACTCTGCCGCCAGGTACAGCGCTGTGCGTCCGCCCGCGCCGATGTGCTCCAGCGAGCTACCCGCATCGATCAGCAGGCGCAGGGTGGCCAGGGCGCTTTCCATCGGTGCGCAATCCAGGCTGGATGCGGCCCTTTCCAGTGCGGTGAACCCAAAGGCATCCACTGCGTGCACGTCTGCGCCAGCAGCGAGAAGCGCCGCTGTGGTCTGGGCATCGGCAGCCCACGCGGCGGCAAACAGATCAGCGGGAGTTTCCGTCTTCAGGGGTGTTGGCATGGTCGGCCGTCCTGGCACAGGTAGGGGTGTCGATTGTAGGCAATGCAGCCGAGCATGGGCTCGGCTCTACAACGAGCGGAGCAATGCAGTCGAGCAAGCTCGACGCTACCCCCGATGCCGCAACAGCATCTGCGTCATCAACGCGCGCAGCGCCGGTGGCCGCACCGGTTTGGGCAGGAAGCCCCAGCCTTGTTCGGCGGCATGCGCCTTCAGCGCGTCATCGCGCTCGGCGGTCACCAGGATCACCGGCGGCCGCGCCTGCCACAGCGTGCACAGCGCTTCGTAAAGATCCGGTCCGTGCCATTGCCCCATGCGCACGTCCAGCAGCAGCAACTGCGGCACGTTCAGTGCGCTGGCGATCTCCAGCGCGCCGTGCGGGCCATCGGCCAGCTCCACGTTGCAGCCCCAGCGCTCCAGCAGGGCGCGGGTCGCCGCGCACACGCGCGGGTCGTCATCGATGCTCCAGACCCGGCACTGGCGCAGCGGGCTGTCGTCGGACGGTTCGGCGGCCAGCACGGGCGGCGGTGCCGGCGCGGCCACATCGTCGGCGCGCCCCAGCGCCACGCTCACCGCGAACACGCTGCCCTTGCCCAAGGTGGAGCGCAGGCTGATGCGGTGGCCGAGCAGGCGGCCGATGCGCTCGACGATGGCCAGGCCCAGGCCGGCGCCGCGTTCCTGTTCGACGCCATCGTTCAAGCGGCGGAACTCCTCGAAGATCTCGCCCTGCAGGCTTTCCGGAATGCCCGGGCCCTGGTCGTGCACTTCGATGCGCAGCTGGTCGCCCACGCGCCGGCAGCCGATCAGCACGCGCCCGCGCGGGGTGTAGCGCAGTGCGTTGGACAGGAAGTTCTGCAGGATGCGGCGCAGCAGTGCTTCATCGCTGACCACTACCGCGCGGGTGTCGACCCAGTGCAGCTGCAGGCCACGGCTCTGCGCGGCAATGCCGAACTCGCGGGCCAGGGTTTCCAGCAGCGGCGACAGCGCGAAGGCGCGCACGCGGGTCTGCAGGGAGCCTGATTCCAGCCGCGAGATGTCCAGCAGGCTATTGAGGATGGCGTCCTGCGCGGCCAGCGCGGCATCGACGTGCTCGCTCAGTTCGCGCGCTTCGCCACTCAGCCGCGCGCGCAGCACCGAAACGAACATGCGCGCGGCATTCAGCGGCTGCAGCAGGTCGTGCACCGCCGAGGCGACGAAGCGGGTCTTGTAGCGGTTGGCCTGCACGGCCTCGCGGCGTGCTTCTTCCAGGTCATGGGTGCGCTCGGCCACGCGATGTTCCAGCGCGTCGGCCAGCGAGCGCAGTTCACGCGCGGCGTTCTTGTAGCTGGTGATGTCCGCATAGCTGGTGACGAAGCCGCCGTCGGGCAGGGGATTGCCGCGGATCTCCAGCACCGTGCCGTCGTCCTTCTCGCTTTCGCGCATGTGCGGGCGGCCGCTGCGCAGGTGGTTCAGGCGGCGCTCGATGGCATCGTCGATGGGCCCGGGACCGAGCAGGCCACGGCGGGCGTTGAAGCGGAACAGCTCCTCGATCGGCCGGCCCACCCGCACCAGCCCCTGCGGGAAGCGGAACAGTTCGATGTAGCGCGAATTCCATGCCACCAGGCGCAGTTCGCGGTCGATGATGACCACGCCCTGCGGCAGGTGTTCGAGGCTGCGGCTGAGCCCGCTGTCGGCGTCGGTGGCGGCCTGCAGCAGGCCATCCTGGGCGGTGCGCAGTTCCTGCGCGTGCTGCTTGAGCAGGGTTTCAAGTTCGCTGCGGCTGCGCTGGCGGTGCCGCGACAGGCGCCGGCGCTGCTGCACGAACAGCACCAGGAAGCCCAGTGCCAGCCAAACCGCGGCACCGGCCATGGCCGCAGCGCGGCCCGCGCTGGACGCACCGCCGGCATCGTGCAGCAGGTGCAGGCTCCAGTCCTCGTCGGGTAGCGGCAGGGTCTGCCACAGCATCGCCTGCGGCAGCGCCGGGTCGAGCAGGCGCACCATGCGCCCGCCATCGGCCAGCACGTCTTCGGTGCGCACACGCAGCGGCTGCAGCGAACGGTCGGCGTACTGGCGGGCATCGAGCATCTCGCGGCGCTCGTCGGCCCCCAGTGGGCGCAGCAGGCGGTAGCGCCACTCATCGCGGTTGGCCAGGAACACCACGTCGTGGTTGTCGCTGGCCAGCACCACGTCGGGGCTGCCCAGCCATTCCTGTTCCAGCGCCGACAGCTCGATCTTGATGACGATCACGCCGATGCGCTGGCCGTCGCCATCGACGATCGCCTCGGACATGAAGTAGCCCGGCACGCCGGTGGTCATGCCGATGCCGTAGAAACGACCACGGCCGTGCGCCAGCGCCTGCTGGTAGTAAGGGCGGTAGGCGTAGTCCTCGCCGACATTGGTCGAGGGCTGGTCGAAGTTGCTGGCCGCCACGGCCACGCCATTGCGGCCGACCAGGGTCAGGGTCGAGGTACGGGTGACCTGGTTGGCGCGCTGCAGCTTGAGGTTCAGGCGCTGCGTTGCGGCGGGTGCCAGCGGCGCGCGCAGCGCCTGCAGCAGGTCCGGGTCCAGCGCCATCACCTGCGGCAGGGTGCCGAAGCGGTCAATGCGCTGCTGCAGGCCCTGGCCGTACAGCTGCAGCTGGCGCTGCACCTGGTTGCTTTCGGCAGCCAGGGCGCGGCGCCACGCGAAGTGGCCGGCGGCGATCGCGCACAGCACGGTGCCACCGACCATCACCGCGATGGTCAGCAACAGCATCCGGTGGCGGCTGAGCCAGTACATGGGCGCAGTCTACGCAGGGCCGGCGGGCGTGGCATGCACGCCCGCCGGTTTCTGGTCCGTGGAAGGGATCAGAAGTGCATCTGCGCGCGCAGTTCGAAGATTTCCGGGGTGCTGTGCACGCCACGGCGGCTTGCATCAGCCTTCACGTAGTTCGCCTGGAACTTGAAGTGGCTGGTCAGGTACCAGTTGGCGCCTACGGTCAGGTCGTGCTGGCGGCCGCCGAGGATGCTGCCATCGTCCAGGTCGATGCGGCTGTAGCGGGCCAGCAGCTCGACCGCGCCGTAGCTGTGGGCCGGCTTGATGTTGGCCACCGCACCCGCGCTGTACGGGCGCGATTCGCCGGTCAGCACCCAGCTGGCCATGGCGTACTGGCCGCTGCCGGTGTAGTCGGGCAGGCCCTTGCGGGTCACCGTGGCCTGCAGGGCTTCACCCTGCAGCGAGAACGGACCGCGGATCCAGATGCCCTCCAGGCCGGTGCGGCGGATCTGGTCGGCGGTGACCAGCGCACCGGAGTCGACCAGGCGGATGTCGGTCAGGCCGGCTTCCGGGCGCGCACGCAGGCGGGCACTGGCTTCGTGGTGCACGTCGCGGCCGTCGCGATAGCCGCGAGGGCTTTCCTGCGAATAGGCCAGGCCCAGGTGGACGACGTCGCCCGGTGCCTTCACCGGGGTCCAGACCGCACGCACGGCCTGCATGGTGCCCGGGTTGTCACCCTGCAGGTCCTTGCCGCCGTAGGCGCCGGCCTGCAGCAGGTACTGTGGGCGTTCCAGCACCCACTCGGCACCGGTGCGGCGGGCGGCGTAGAAGGCCTGCACGGGCAGGGCGACTTCGGTGAAGCTGCCGGCGCGCGAGGAGGTGTTGCCGTCCAGGCCGACCGGGGTCTTCATGTAGCCGAAGCGGAAGCGGCCGACATCACGGCCGAAGAAGGCCTTGCTCTCGAAGCGCACGAACACGTCCAGCCAGGTATCGGACTGGAAGTCGTAGTACACCATCGCGTCGTACACGCCCTTCTTCTTCAGGGTCGCGCCGAATTCCTTGCGGCGCACCGCGTCAGCATCCTCGATGCCGCTGGCCGAGGAAAAGTCGTTGTAGTCGTAGGCGATGTTGCCGGTGGCGGCCAGTTCGGTGCCATCGCTGAAGGCGTACTTGGTCGGCCAGTTGTCGAAATCGGCGGCGGAGGCCAAGGCGGGCAGGGCGGCCAGCGACAGGGCCAGCAGGGTCGGAATGGGGCGCATGGTGGTGCGGCTCTCTCTCTCGGAATGCGTGTGGACAGGACAACAACGGCCGCGATGGCCGGAACTTGCGCAAGGGTCTGCCCAATGGTTCAGGTCGGGCCACCGGGGTCTCCGGCAATGCGCGGTGCGGCGCCAGTGTAGGCACCCAAGCCACCTGAACCGGGGGGGCTAGTACCAATAGGTTATCTGCGGCGGCGTGCCCTGCGCGTACAAAGGCGTCCATTGGTTGCACCTCCAGGCACACCGTGCCGGGCCTGCAGCCAGTTCCACGGAGGCGGTCCCTGCGCAGCAGGGATCGTTCGCGTCAGAACTCTCCCCTTCCGGAGTCCGCCATGCACATCCCGACCACCCCGGCGCTGCCCAGCAAGCCGCTGCCGATCTACCGCCAGCTGTATTTCCAGGTGATCGTGGCGATCATCCTGGGCGCCCTCCTCGGCCACTACGAGCCGATGATCGGCGAGAAGATGAAGCCGCTGGGCGATGCCTTCATCAACCTGGTGAAGATGATCATCGCGCCGGTCATCTTCCTGACCATCGTCACCGGCATCGCCAGCATGACCCACCTGCGCACGGTGGGCCGGGTGTTCGCCAAGTCGATGGCGTACTTCCTGTTCTTCTCCACCCTGGCCCTGATCGTCGGCATGATCGTGGCGCACGTGGTGCAGCCCGGCGCGGGCATGAACATCAACCCGGCCGAGCTGGACCAGACCGCGGTCCACAGCTACGTCGAGAAGTCGCATGACCTGACCCTGGTCGGCTTCCTGATGGACGTCATCCCGAAGACGCTGGTCAGTGCCTTCGTCGATGGCAACATCCTGCAGGTGCTGTTCGTGGCCGTGCTGTTCGGCATCGCCCTGGCCTCGGTGGGTGAGAAGGGCAAGCCAGTGCTGAACTTCCTGGAGGCGCTGGTCGCCCCGGTCTTCAAGCTGGTGCACATCCTGATGAAGGCGGCCCCGATTGGTGCCTTTGGTGCCATCGCCTTCACGATCGGCAAGTACGGCGTCGGTTCGCTGATCAACCTGGCCTGGCTGGTGGGTTCGTTCTACCTGACCGCCTTCCTGTTCGTGGCCGTCATCCTCGGCGTGGTCTGCCGCCTGTGCGGCTTCTCGGTGTTCAAGCTGGCCCGTTACCTGAAGGCCGAGCTGCTGCTGGTGTTGGGCACTTCATCCTCCGAATCGGCGCTGCCGTCGCTGATGGAGAAGATGGAACGCGCCGGCTGCAGCAAGTCGGTGGTCGGCCTGGTGGTCCCCACCGGCTACTCGTTCAACCTGGACGGCACCAACATCTACATGACCCTGGCCGCGCTGTTCATCGCCCAGGCCACCAACACCGAACTGACCCTGGGCCACCAGATCGCGCTGCTGCTGGTTGCCATGCTCAGCTCCAAGGGCGCGGCCGGCGTCACCGGTGCCGGCTTCATCACCCTGGCCGCCACCCTGGCCGTGGTGCCGGAAGTGCCGGTGGCCGGCATGGCGCTGATCCTGGGCGTGGACCGCTTCATGAGCGAATGCCGCTCGCTGACCAACTTCATCGGCAATGCGGTGGCCACGGTGGTGGTGTCGCGCTGGGAAGGCGCGCTGGACCGTGACCGCCTGAAGCTGGCGCTGGACGGCCGCAAGAGCGAGCTGCCGCCGCCGGTCGATGCCATGCCGGAGGCTCTGCCCGCCAAGGGCTGACACAGGTGTGTGGTACCGCGGGGCCGGTCACGTCAGTGACGCGGCCCCGCAACGTTTCAAGGCGACCCATGGCTGTCATGGGCAACGTCGAAGCGGGTCCCTGGACTATTCGCATACGGCACGGAATTGTGCGGTCGCAGCATGGTTGCGACAGGATTGCGACAGGTCCAGGCCCTCCAACGGGGGTATCATCCCCTGTCCCCCTTGCCCATTCATTAATCCACGTCGATGTCCAACGAAGATTTCAAACAGGCCGCCCTCGATTACCACCGGATGTCCCCGCCGGGCAAGATCAAGGTCTCTGCAACCAAGCCCATGCTGACACAGCGCGACCTGTCGCTGGCGTATTCGCCGGGCGTTGCGTACGCCTGTGAAGCGATCAAGGCCGACCCGCAGCAGGCCAGCGAGCTGACCGCGCGCGGCAACCTGGTGGCGGTCATCTCCAACGGCACCGCGGTGCTGGGCCTGGGCAACATCGGCGCACTGGCCGGCAAGCCGGTGATGGAAGGCAAGGGCGTGCTGTTCCAGAAGTTCGCCGGCATCGATGTGTTCGACATCGAAGTGGACGAGACCGACCCGGACAAGCTGGTCGACATCATCGCCTCGCTGGAGCCGACCTTCGGCGGCATCAACCTGGAAGACATCAAGGCCCCGGAATGCTTCGTGGTCGAGCGCAAGCTGCGCGAGCGCATGAAGATCCCGGTGTTCCATGACGACCAGCACGGCACGGCGATCATCGTCGGTGCCGCGGTGCTCAACGCCATGGCCATCACCGGCAAGAAGATCGAAGAAGTGAAGCTGGCGACCACGGGCATGGGCGCGGCCGGCATTTCCTGCGTGAACATGCTGGTGCAGCTGGGTCTGAAGCCGGAGAACATCCTGGCCTTCGACCGCGAGGGCGTCATCCACACCGGCCGTACCGACCTGGACCCGGAAAAGCAGCGCTATGCGCGCGACACCGACAAGCGCACCCTGGCCGAGATCGTCGACGGCGCGGACATCTTCCTGGGCCTGTCGGCGCCGGGCATCCTGACCGCCGAGATGGTCAAGACCATGGCGCCGGATCCGGTGATCTTCGCCCTGGCCAACCCGACCCCGGAAATCATGCCGGAACTGGCGCGCGCCGCCCGTCCGGACGCGATCATCGGCACCGGCCGTTCGGACTACCCGAACCAGGTCAACAACGTGCTGTGCTTCCCGTACCTGTTCCGCGGCGCGCTGGACGTCGGCGCCACCGCGATCAACGAGGAAATGAAGATCGCCTGCGTGCGCGCCATCGCCGCGCTGGCCCGCCGTGCGGCCACCGACATGGGCTCGGCCTATGGCGGGGACACCCCGAGCTTCGGCCGTGAATACCTGATCCCGCGCCCGTTCGACCGCCGCCTGCTGGTGGAACTGTCGGCCGCCGTGGCCCAGGCCGCGATGGATTCGGGCGTGGCCGCCCGTCCGATCGCCGACATGGGCGCCTACCGCGACAAGCTGGCCCAGTTCGTCTACCGCACCAGCCTGATGATGAAGCCGGTCTACGACCGCGCGCGCAACGACAAGCAGCGCGTGGTCTACGCCGAAGGCGAAGAAGAAGTGGTGCTGCAGGCGGTGCAGAACGTGGTCGACGAAGGCCTGGCGCATCCGATCCTGATCGGCCGCCCGGACGTCATCGAATCGCGCATCGAGCGTCTCGGCCTGCGCCTGAAGGTCGGCGAGAACATTGAAGTCACCAACATCAATGACGACCCGCGCTTCAACGAATACTGGCAGTACTACCACGGCCTGACCGGCCGCCGCGGCGTGACCGTGGCCGCGGCGAAGAACCTGATGCGTTCGCGCCCGACCCTGATTGCTGCCGTGATGGTCGCCCGTGGCGAAGCCGATGCGATGCTGACGGGCATCGTTGGCCGCTTCCACAAGAAGCTGGGCTACGTGCGCAGCGTGCTGCCGCTGGAATCGAAGGTCACCTCGACTTCGGCCATGACCGGCGTGATCAACCAGCAGGGTGTGTTCTTCTTCGTGGACACCCACGTGCAGGAAGACCCGACCGCCGAGCAGCTGTGCGAAGCGACCCTGCAGGCGGCGTACCGCATGAAGCTGTTCGGCATCGAGCCGAAGGTGGCGCTGCTGTCGCACTCCAACTTCGGCAGCCACGATTCGAAGGATGCGCTGAAGATGCGCCAGGTGCGCGAGATGCTGCTCAAGCGCAACCCGCGTCTGAACGTGGACGGCGAAATGCAGGGCGACACTGCGTGGGACGAAGCCCTGCGCCAGAAGCTGCTGCCGGGCTCGACCCTGCAGGGCCGTGCCAACCTGTTCGTGCTGCCGAACCTGGAAGCGGCCAACATCGCCTACAACCTGGTGCGTGTGTTCACCGACGGCGTGGCGATCGGTCCGATCCTGATGGGCGTGAACAAGCCGGTGCACATCCTTACCACCAGCGCGACCTCGCGCCGCGTGCTGAACATGACCGCGATCGCCGCGGTGGATGCGCAGATCCGCAAGCAGCTGGAAGCGGAAAAGAAGGCGTAAGCCTTCGTTCCCGCGACAGCTGCAGAAACGCGCCCCACGGGGCGCGTTTCTGTTTCCGCTCAGCGGAAACTGGATCGGGTAGCGCCGGGCCATGCCCGGCGAGCGCGCAGCGCGGCAAGTTTCTGTTTCCGCGCAGCGCAAACCGGATCGGGTAGCGCCGGGCCATGCCCGGCGAGCGCGCAGCGCGGCAAGTTTCTGTTTCCGCGCAGCGCAAACCGGATCGGGTAGCGCCGGGCCATGCCCGGCGAGCGCGCAGCGCGGCAAGTTTCTGTTTCCGCGCAGCGCAAACCGGATCGGGTAGCGCCGGGCCATGCCCGGCGAGCGCGCAGCGCGGCAAGTTTCTGTTTCCGCGCAGCGCAAACCGGATCGGGTAGCGCCGGGCCATGCCCGGCGAGCGCGCA
>NZ_JBXFWG010000068.1:0-16472 GCF_056854535.1 Stenotrophomonas sp. STEN054
TGCCCGGCGGATGCAGCATCCGTTGGATCCCGCATGCAGGTAGCGCCGGGCCATGCCCGGCGGATGCAGCGTCCGTTGGACCCCGCATGCAGGTAGCGCCGGGCCATGCCCGGCGGATGCAGCGCCCGTTGGACCCCGCATGCAGGTAGCGCCGGGCCATGCCCAGCGGATGCAGCGTCCGTTGGACCCCGCATGCAGGTAGCGCCGGGCCATGCCCGGCGGATGCAGCGCCCGTTGGACCCCGCATGCAGGTAGCGCCGGGCCATGCCCGGCGGATACCTTGACCGTTACATCATCCGCACGCGGAAGCGACGGCCCTTGATCTTGCCGGCTTCCAGCTTCGCGACCGCCTTGTTGACTTGCTCACGGGCGATGGCCACGTAGGAGCGGGTCGGGAAGATCGCGATCTTGCCGATGTGCTTGCCCGACAGGCCGGCGTCGCCGGTCAGCGCGCCGAGGATGTCGCCCGGGCGCAGCTTGTCGGTCTTGCCACCGTCGATGCGCAGGGTGCGCATGGCCGCCTGCGGCAGCTCGGCCGGGCGCGAGGTCGCCAGCGGCGTCTTCTGCCAGTCCAGCGGCTGGCCCAGATGGGCTTCGACGGCCTCGGCGCGGGTCTTTTCACGACCGGCCACCAGGCTGATCGCCAGGCCGCTGGCACCGGCGCGGCCGGTACGGCCCACGCGGTGCTGGTAGCTCTCCACGTCGGTGGGCAGCTCGTAGTTGATCACCGCCGCCAGCTCTTCCACGTCCAGGCCACGCGCGGCCACGTCGCTGGCCACCAGCACGTTGCAGCTGCGGTTGGCCAGGCGGAGCAGCACTTCCTCGCGGTCACGCTGCTCCATGTCGCCATGCAGGGCCAGCGCCGAGAAGCCGAACTGCTGCAGCGAATTGGCGACCTCGTCCACGTCCTTGCGGGTGTTGCAGAACACCACCGCCGATTCCGGCGTGTACTTCAGCAGCAGGCCGGCCAGCGCCTTCTGCCGGAGCGCCGGTTCCACCTCGCAGAACAGGTGGCGGATGGCCGGGGCCTGGTCGGCGCCTTCCACGGTTACTTCCAGCGCATCGCGCAGCAGGTCGCGGGCGATCTCGCGGATGCTGTCGGGGAAGGTGGCCGAGAACAGAAGGCTCTGCCGGTCCTTGTGGGTGCGGCCGGCAATCTCGCGGATCGGCTCTTCAAAGCCCATGTCCAGCATGCGGTCGGCTTCGTCCAGCACCAGGGTGCGCACCGCGCCGAGGTTCAGGGCGCGCTTGCGGGCCAGTTCCTGCACGCGGCCGGGGGTACCGACCACCACGTGCGGGTCGTGGCCTTCCAGGGAGGCCAACTGCGGGCCCAGCGGCACGCCACCGACCAGCAGCAGCAGCTTCAGGTTGGGGATGCCGGTGGCCAGCTTGCGGATCTGCTTGGCGACCTGGTCGGCCAGCTCGCGGGTCGGGCACAGCACCAGCGCCTGCACGCGGATCAGGCTGGGATCAATGGCCTGCAGCAGGCCCAGGCCAAAGGCGGCGGTCTTGCCGCTGCCGGTCGGCGCCTGTGCGATCACATCGCGGCGATCGAGGATCGCCGGCAGGCTCTGCGCCTGGATCGGCGTAAGGGTGGTGTAGCCGAGGGCGTCCAGGCCGGGCTGCAGGGCCGGGCTCAGCGGCAGGGTCGAAAAGTCAGTCATGGCACATTGTACCTGCGCGCGGGGCGGGAGCCTGCTGCGGGCCCTTCATCCACGCATGGCGTGGATCTACCGGTTGGGCCGCATCCACGCATGTAGATCCACGCCATGCGTGGATGACCGAGCCCCGGCCCTATTCGCTGTCCCCGCCCGGCGGGCCCGCCAACCCGTACAATAGTGGGATGCCTCTGATTACCCTACAGAACGTCGACTTCAGCGTCGGCGGCCCGTTGTTGCTGGAAAAGGCCGAACTGTCGATCGAGCCGGGCGAACGCATCGCCCTGATCGGCCGCAACGGCGCCGGCAAATCCACCCTGCTCAAGCTGCTGTCCGGCGACCACAAGCCCGATGACGGCGAAGTCCGCGTTCAGCAGGGCGTCCGCGTGACCCGCCTGGAGCAGGAAGTGCCGCATGGCGCGGCCGGCTCGGTGTTCGACGTCGTGGCCGATGGCCTGGGCGAACTGGGCCAGTGGCTGGCCGAATTCCACCACCTCAGCCATGCCGAGGTCTTCGACGGTGAAGCCCTGGGCAACGTGCAGGCCAAGATCGACGCCGCCAACGGCTGGGGCCTGGACCAGCGCGTCAGCGAGACCCTGACCAAGCTCGACCTGGACGGCGAGGCCGAGTTCGGCCGCCTGTCCGGCGGCATGAAGCGCCGCGTGCTGCTGGCCCGCGCGCTGGTGTCCAGCCCGGACGTGCTGCTGCTGGACGAACCGACCAACCACCTCGATATCGAAGCCATCGACTGGCTGGAAGCCTTCCTCAAGGGCTGGAGCGGCAGCGTGGTGTTCGTCACCCATGACCGCCGCTTCCTGCGCGCGCTGGCCACCCGCATCGTCGAGATCGACCGCGGCCAGGTCACCAGCTGGCCGGGCGACTGGGCCAACTACGAGCGCCGTCGCGAGGAACGCCTGAACGCACAGGCGCAGGAAAACGCCCGCTTCGACAAGCTGCTGGCGCAGGAAGAAGTGTGGATCCGCCAGGGCATCAAGGCCCGCCGCACCCGCGACGAAGGCCGCGTGCGCCGCCTGAAGGCGATGCGCAACGAGCGTTCCGAGCGCCGCGAACTCAGCGGCAACGTCAAGATGGAAGCCGCGCAGGGCGTCAGCTCCGGCAAGAAAGTCATCGACGTCAAGGACATTTCGTTCGCCTTCGGCGAGCGCACCATGGTCCGCGACTTCACCACCACCATCCTGCGTGGTGACCGCATCGGCCTGATCGGCCCCAACGGCAGCGGCAAGACCACGCTGCTGAAGCTGCTGCTGGGCGAACTGCAGCCGGACAAGGGCGAGGTAAATGCCGGCACCAACCTGCAGATCGCCTATTTCGACCAGTACCGTGCGGTGCTGCGCGAGGATTGGAGCGCGATTGAAAACGTGGCCGAAGGCCGCGATTTCCTTGAGTTCAACGGCAAGCGCAAGCACGTGCATGCCTACCTGCAGGACTTCATGTTCACCCCCGAGCGTGCGCGCGCGCCGATCACCCGCCTCTCCGGTGGTGAGCGCAACCGCCTGCTGCTGGCCAAGCTGTTCGCGCAGCCGTCCAACCTGCTGGTGATGGACGAACCGACCAACGACCTCGACGTGGAAACCCTGGAGCTGCTGGAAGAGCTGCTGGGCGACTACACCGGCACCCTGCTGCTGGTCAGCCACGATCGTGACTTCATCGACAACGTGGTGACCTCCACGCTGGTAATGGAAGGCGATGGCGTGATTGGCGAATACGTGGGTGGCTATACCGACTGGCAGCGCTATGCCGCCAGCGTGGCCGCGCCTGCGGCGGCGCCGGTGGCCAAGCCGGCTGCTGCTGCACCGGCCGCTGCTGCGGCGGCCACCCCGGCCGCGGCCAAGCGCAAGCTGGCCTACAAGGAAGCGCGCGAGCTGGAACAGCTGCCCAAGACCATCGAAAAGCTGGAAGGCGACGTGGAAGGCCTGACCGCGGCGATGAACGACCCGTCGTTCTACACCCGCAGCAGCGCCGAAGTGACCGCGCACACCCAGCAGCTGGCCAAGGTCCAGGCCGAGCTGGATGCGGCGTACGCGCGCTGGGAAGAGCTGGAAGGCTGATTGCGGGGGATTCGTGCGGACCACCGGTCCGCACCTGCCGGCGCGGCGCTCCTGCATTCCGCCGGGCATGGCCCGGCGCTACCGGAAAACATCCGGGCGTGGCGCGGGGTTACTTGACTCCGTGCAGATCCCGCAGCTGGCTCGGCCGGCTGCCGAAGTACGCGGCCAGGTCGGCGATGTCCTGGTCGCTCAGGTCCTTCGCCTGCGGGGTCATCAACGCGTGCTGGCGGTCGCCGGCACGGTAGGCCTGCAGGGCATGGGCCAGGTAATCGCCGTACTGCCCGCCCAGCTTGGGATAGGTCGGGTCGATCGGCGCGTTGCCGTCGGCACCGTGGCAATCAATGCAGCTCTGGTTGGTCGCTTTTCCCTTCACCCTGGCCCGGGCTTCACCGGCGGCCTCGCGGCCCGGCGGCAGGCCGGCCGAGGAGGACGAACCGTGTTCGCCACTGGCATGGCCGGGGTCGCCGGCCGATTTCTCACTGCTTTCCACCTGCGACTGCGAGCAGGCCGCCAGCAGCAGGGCAACGGACAGGGCGATGGCGTGACGCATCGTGTGCGCGGCTTTCGACATGGGCTGGCCTTACTTGACGGTGGACAGGTAAACAGCGAGATCGGCGATCTCCTGTTCGCTGAAACTCATCGACTGCGCCTGCATCGTCGGATGCCGGCGCTTGCCCTGGCGGTACTCGGTCAGGGCCTGGGTCAGGTACTGCTGGGTCTGGCCACCGATCTTCGGTACCCGGTAGCTTGGGTACGCGTTCTTGTAACCGGTGATGCCGTGGCAGCCCTGGCAGGTATAGGCGAGCACCCGGCCATTGTCGAAGTTGCCGGCCGGAGCGGCGGCAGCGGGCGGGGCGGCCTGGGCAGGAGCCGGGGCGGGTGCTTCAGGAGCAGGAGCGGGCTGTGCGGCGGCCCCGAGGGGCAGGAGGACGGCCAGAGCGAGACAAGCGGCGAGCGGCTGCGGGCGCATGATGTCGTTATCCGGGGATTCGGGTCTGGTCGTTCCGGCGTGGGGTACGGAACGACCCGAGTATAGCCTCAGGTTTCATCTAGCTGAAATGGGCACGGGCCGACCAGCGGCGTGAAGGCACCATGACCTTTGGGATATGGTGTTGCCGTGAAGTGGTACATTACTTTGCTACCACACCTGCCCACGCATCCTCCAGGGATCTGACGATGTCACACCCAACCTTCCTGCCCGGCCGCCGCACTGGACTCTGTGCCGCTGCCCTGCTGATCTCCACTTCCCTGCTGCTGGGCGGCTGCGCTGCCGGCCCCAGCGCCGATGCCAAGGCGGCTGAAACCAAGGACGAGAAGAAGGTCGACGCCGTGCCGGTGGAAGTGGCCGTGGCCAGCCATCGCGCAGTGGCCGCCAGCTACACCGGCACCGCTGCACTGGAGCCGCGCGCCGAATCGCAGGTGGTGGCCAAGACCTCCGGCGTGGCCTTGGCCGTGCTGGTCGAGGAGGGCGAGCGGGTCACCGCCGGCCAGCCGCTGGTGCGCCTGGACCCGGACCGCGCGCGCCTGGCCGTGGCGCAGAGCGAGGCGCAGATGCGGAAGCTGGAAAACAACTACCAGCGTGCACAGAAGCTGGTCGGCCAGCAGATGGTCAGTGCCTCCGACGTCGACCAGCTGCGCTACGACCTGGAAAACATGCGCGCGCAGTACCGCCTGGCCACGCTGGAACTGTCCTACACCACGGTGGTGGCGCCGATCTCCGGGGTGATCGCCTCGCGGTCGATCAAGACCGGCAACTTCGTGCAGATCAATACGCCGATCTTCCGCATCGTCGACAACTCGCAGCTGGAGGCCACCCTCAACGTGCCCGAGCGCGAGCTGGCCACCCTGCGTGCCGGCCAGCCGGTCGTGCTGTCGGCCGACGCACTGCCGGGCAAGCGCTTCACCGGCACGGTGGACCGCATCGCCCCGGTGGTCGATTCCGGTAGCGGCACCTTCCGCGTGGTCAGCGCCTTCAACGGCACCGAGCATGCACTGCAGCCCGGCATGTTCGGGCGCATCCGCATCGACTACGACCAGCGCGCTGATGCCCTGGTGGTGCCGCGCCTGGCCCTGCTGGACGACGGTGAGCCGGCCGTGTTCCGCGTGCGCGAAGGCAAGGTGGCCCGCGTGCCGGTCAAGCTGGGCTATGCCGAAGGCCCGTGGGTGGAGATCCGCGAAGGCCTGGCCGCGGGTGACCAGATCGTCACTGCCGGCAAGGTGGCCCTGCGTGACGGCACCGCCGTGCAGGTCATCGCCGATCCCAAGGCGGCCGGGGCCAAGCCGGCCACCGTGGCCGCCAAGGCCACGCCTGCAGACAAGGCCGGGAGCCAGCAATGAGCGGCCGGGGACACGACCACGGTGCCTCGCCGGCCGGCGACGGCGCCGCTGCCGGCATGCGCGGCGGCCTGGTGGAATTCGCCACCCGCCGCCGCGTCACCATTGCCATGTGCACGGTCACGCTGCTGCTGTTCGGCCTGATCGCGCTGAACAACCTCAAGGTCAACCTTCTGCCCGACCTGAGCTATCCCACGCTGACCGTGCGCACCGAGTACACCGGCGCGGCACCGACCGAAATCGAAAGCCTGATTACCCAGCCGGTGGAAGAAGCCGTGGGCGTGGTCAAGAACCTGCGCAAGCTCAAATCGGTCTCGCGCACCGGGCAGAGCGATGTCGTGCTCGAGTTCGCCTGGGGCACCAACATGGACCAGGCCAGCCTGGAGGTGCGCGACAAGATGGAAGCGCTGAACCTGCCGCTGGAGGCCAAGGCCCCGGTGCTGCTGCGCTTCAATCCGTCCACCGAGCCGATCATGCGCCTGGTGCTGTCGACCAAGGCTACCCCGGCCAGCGATGAAGACGCGGTCCGTGAGCTGACCGGCCTGCGCCGCTATGCCGACGAAGACCTGAAGAAGAAGCTGGAACCGGTGACCGGCGTGGCCGCGGTGAAGGTGGGCGGTGGCCTGGAGGATGAGATCCAGGTGGACATCGACCAGCAGAAGCTGGCCCAGCTCAACCTGCCGATCGACACCGTCATCAAGCGGTTGAAGGAAGAGAACATCAACATCTCCGGCGGCCGCCTGGAGGAGGGCTCGCAGCGCTTCCTGGTGCGTACCGTCAACCAGTTCGCCGATCTGGAAGAGATCCGCAACCTGCTGGTCACCACCCAGTCGTCCAACGGCAGCGCGGCCGATTCGGCCCTGCAGCAGATGTTCAACATCGCCGCGTCCACCGGCTCGGCCGCGGCAGTCGCTGCGGCGTCAGCGGCGCAGAGTGCCTCGTCCGGTGGTGGATCCAGCGTGGTCGCCAACGGCGTGCCGGTACGCCTGAAGGACGTGGCCACCGTGCGCCAGGGCTACAAGGAACGCGAAGCCATCATCCGCCTGGGCGGCAAGGAATCGGTCGAGCTGGCCATCTACAAGGAAGGCGACGCCAATACCGTGGCCACCGCCGAGGCGCTGCGCAAGCGCCTGGAGCAGATCAGGGCCACCTTCCCCGGCGATGCCGAACTGACCACCATCGAGGACCAGTCGCGCTTCATCGAACACGCCATCAGTGACGTCAAGAAGGATGCGGTGATCGGCGGCCTGCTGGCCATCCTGATCATCTTCCTGTTCCTGCGCGATGGGTGGTCCACCTTCGTGATCAGCCTGTCGCTGCCGGTCTCGATCATCGCCACGTTCTTCTTCATGGGCCAGCTCGGCCTGAGCTTGAACGTGATGTCGCTGGGCGGCCTGGCGCTGGCCACCGGCCTGGTGGTCGACGATTCGATCGTGGTGCTGGAAAGCATCGCCAAGGCACGCGAGCGTGGCCTGGGCATCCTGCAGGCGGCCATCGTCGGCACCCGCGAAGTGAGCATGGCAGTGGTCGCCTCCACCCTGACCACCATCGCGGTGTTCCTGCCGCTGGTGTTCGTCGATGGCATCGCCGGCCAGCTGTTCCGCGACCAGGCGCTGACGGTGGCTATCGCCATCGCCATCTCGCTGCTGGTGTCGATGACCCTGATCCCGATGCTGAGCTCGCTGAAGGGCCGGCCGCCGCTGGCCTTCCCGGAAGAAGCTGCCGCCGAGGCGTGGCGTCCGGAAAGCCGCTGGCAGAAGCCGGTCGCGCTGGGCCGTCGTGGCTTCGTGGCCGGCGTGCGCTGGAGCTTCTTCGCTCTGGCTTGGCTGGTGGTGCGCGTGTGGCGCGGCGTGGTCGCCGTGGTCGGGCCGGTCATGCGCAAGGCCAGCGACATCGCGATGAAGCCCTATGCTGGTGCCGAACGCGGCTACCTGCGCTTGCTGCCCAATGCGCTTGCCCATCCCGGCAAGGTGCTGTCGATGGCCGCGCTGGCCTTCGTCGCCACCATGGCGCTGGTGCCGATGCTCGGTGCCGACCTGATCCCGCAGCTGGCCCAGGACCGTTTCGAAATGACGGTGAAGCTGCCGGCCGGCACCCCGCTGAAGCAGACCGACGCACTGGTGCGGGAGCTGCAGCTGGCCCACGGCAATGGCGAAGGCGTGGCCTCGCTGTACGGCGTCAGCGGCAGCGGCACGCGGCTGGATGCCAGCCCGACCGAAAGCGGCGAGAACATCGGCAAGTTGACCGTGGTGATGGAAGGCGGCGGCAACGCGCGCACCGAGGCGGACATCACCGAGCGCCTGCGCGACACCATGGGCCAGCACCCCGGCGCGCAGGTCGACTTCGCGCGGCCGGCACTGTTCAGCTTCTCCACGCCGCTGGAAATCGAGCTGCGCGGGCAGGACATGGCCACCCTTGAGCAGGCTGGCCAGCGTCTGGCCGCACTGCTGCGCGGCAATGCGCACTACGCCGACGTGAAGTCGACGGTGGAAGAGGGCTTCCCGGAAATCCAGATCCGCTTCGACCAGGAACGCGCCGGTGCGCTGGGCCTGACCACCCGCCAGATCGCCGATGTGGTGGTGAAGAAGGTGCGTGGCGATGTGGCGACCCGCTACAGCTTCCGTGACCGCAAGATCGACGTGCTGGTGCGTGCGCAGGAAGGCGACCGTGCCAGCGTGGACAGCATCCGCCGGCTGATCGTGAACCCCGGCAGCAGCCGCCCGGTCACCCTGGACGCGGTGGCCGACGTGGTCGCCACCACCGGCCCCAGCGAGATCCATCGCGCCGACCAGACCCGCGTGGCCGTGGTTTCGGCCAACCTGCGCGACATCGACCTGGGCGCGGCCATGCGCGAAGTGCAGCAGATGGTGGCCGAGCAGCCGCTGGGTGCGGGCGTCGGCCTGCACATCGGTGGCCAGGGCGAGGAGCTGGCACAGGCCGCCAAATCGCTGATCTTCGCCTTCGGCCTGGCCATTTTCCTGGTCTACCTGGTGATGGCCTCGCAGTTCGAATCGCTGCTGCATCCGTTCGTCATCCTGTTCACCATCCCGCTGGCGCTCGTCGGCGCGATCCTGGCGCTGATGCTGACTGGCAAGCCGATCTCGGTAGTGGTGTTCATCGGCCTGATCCTGCTGGTCGGCCTGGTCACCAAGAACGCGATCATCCTGATCGACAAGGTGAACCAGCTGCGCGAGGCCGGCGTGGCCAAGCATGAGGCGCTGGTGGAAGGTGCACGTTCGCGCCTGCGGCCGATCATCATGACCACCCTGTGCACGCTGTTCGGCTTCCTGCCGCTGGCGGTGGCGATGGGCGAGGGCGCTGAAGTGCGCGCGCCGATGGCGATCACCGTCATTGGCGGCCTGCTGGTGTCGACCCTGTTGACCCTGCTGGTCATCCCGGTGGTCTATGACCTGATGGACCGCCGTGGCGATGCCTACTACCGCGAGCGCGGCCGCAAGCATGCCGGTGAAGGCCTGCACGCGGACGAGGGTGGCCACGGTGGCGGCGCGGAGGAACCGGCATGAGCGTCGCCGAGTTCTCCATCCGCCGCCCGGTCACCACCATCATGTGTTTCGTGTCGCTGGTGGTGGTGGGCCTGATTGCCTCGTTCCGGCTGCCGCTGGAAGCGCTGCCGGACATCTCCGCGCCGTTCCTGTTCGTGCAGATCCCGTACACCGGCTCGACCCCGGAAGAAGTCGAGCGCACCATCATCCGGCCGGTGGAGGAATCGCTGGCGACGATGACCGGCATCAAGCGCATGCGCTCGCAGGCCACCTCGGAAGCCGCCTCGATCTTCATCGAGTTCAGCGACTGGGACCGCGACATCGCCATCGCTGCCTCCGATGCCCGCGAACGCATCGATGCGATCCGCAGCGACCTGCCCGACGACCTGCAGCGTTACAACGTGTTCAAGTGGTCCAGCAGCGACCAGCCGGTGCTGAAGGTGCGCCTGGCCAGTACCACCGACCTGACCTCCGCCTATGACATGCTCGACCGCGAGTTCAAGCGGCGCATCGAGCGCATCCCGGGCGTGGCACGCGTGGACATTACCGGCGCACCGCCGAACGAGGTCGAGATCGCCATCGATCCCGACCGGCTCAGCGCGCACGGCCTGAGCATCAACGAACTCAGCGACCGCCTGCGCACGCTGAATTTCTCCATCTCGGCCGGGCAGATCAACGACAACGGCCAGCGCGTGCGCGTGCAGCCGGTGGGCGAGATCACCGACCTGCAGGAAATGCGTGACCTGGTGATCAACGCCAAGGGCCTGCGCCTGGGTGATATCGCCGAGGTGCGGCTGAAGCCGGCGCGGATGAATTACGGGCGTCGCCTCGACGGCAACCCGGCCATCGGCCTGGACATCTTCAAGGAACGCAGCGCCAACCTGGTGGATGTTTCGCGCGCTGCATTGGCCGAGGTCGAAGCGATCCGCGCGCAGGATTCGATGCGCGACGTGCAGATCAAGGTCATCGACAACCAGGGCAAGGCGGTCACCTCCTCGCTGCTGGAACTGGCCGAGGCCGGCGCGGTCGGCCTGATTTTGTCGGTCACCGTGCTGTTCTTCTTCCTGCGCCACTGGCCGTCCACGCTGATGGTGACGCTGGCCATCCCGATCTGTTTCACCATCACCCTGGGCTTCATGTACTTCGCCGGGGTGACGCTGAACATCCTGACCATGATGGGCCTGCTGCTGGCCGTGGGCATGCTGGTGGACAACGCCGTGGTGGTGGTGGAAAGCATCTACCAGGAACGCGAGCGCATGCCCGGGCAGCCGCGGCTGGCTTCGATCATCGGCACCCGCAACGTGGCCATCGCGCTCAGCGCCGGCACGCTGTGCCACTGCATCGTGTTCGTGCCCAACCTGTTCGGCGAGACCAACAACATCAGCATCTTCATGGCGCAGATCGCGATCACCATCTCGGTCTCGCTGCTGGCCTCATGGCTGGTGGCGGTCAGCCTGATCCCGATGCTGTCCGCGCGCATGGCCACGCCCAAGCTGCTGCATTCGCAGACCGGCGTCATCGCCCGCCTGCAGCGTCGCTATGCACGCCTGCTGGACTGGTCGCTCCGCCATCGCGGCTGGAGCCTGCTCGGCATCCTGCTGGTGGTGCTGGTCAGCCTGGTGCCGATGAAGCTGACCAAGGTCGACATGTTCGGCGGTGGCGGTGGCAAGGATATCTTCATCGGCTACATGTGGAAGGGCGCCTACACCTACCGGCAGATGTCCGAGGAAGTGGCCCGCGTGGAAGCCTGGGTGGAACAGAACCGTGAGCGCCTGCACGTGCAGCAGGTCTATTCCTGGTACAGCGAGCAGGAGGGCAGCTCGACCACGGTGACCATCGACGAGAAGTACGCCAAGGACATCAAGGCGCTGCAGGAGGAGATCCGCAAGGGCCTGCCGAAGTCGGCGCGTACCGACTATTTCGTCGGCAACCAGGGCGGCGATGGTGGCAACGGCAACCAGGGCGTGCAGGTCCAGCTGGTGGGTGATTCCAGCAGCATGCTGCAGGAGATCGGCCAGGAAGTGCTGCCGCTGCTGGCCCAGCGCCCCGAGCTGCGCGACGTGCGCATCGACAATGGCGAGAAGGGTGGCGAGCTGAAGGTGCACGTCGACCGCGAGCGCGCCGCTGCGTTCGGCTTCAACGCCGAGCAGGTGGCCAGCTTCGTCGGCCTGGCTCTGCGGGGTGCGCCGCTGCGCGAGTTCCGTCGTGGCGACAACGAAGTGCCGGTGTGGGTGCGCTTTGCCGGTGCCGAGCAGAGCAGTCCGGAAGACCTGGCCAGCTACAGCGTGCGTACCGGCGATGGCCGCAGCGTGCCGCTGCTCAGCCTGGTCAGCGTGGACGTGGGCTCCTCGGCCACCCAGATCGGCCGCACCAACCGCCAGACCACCCTGACCATCAAGGCCAACCTGGCCGAGAAGGTCACCGCGCCTGATGGGCGCAAGGCCATGGAGGCGGTGCTCACGCCGATGAGCTTCCCGGCCGGCTATGGCTTCACCTTCGATGGCGGTGACTACGGCAACGACAACGAAGCGATGCAGCAGATGGTGTTCAACCTGCTCATCGCGCTGGTGATGATCTACGTGGTGATGGCGGCGGTTTTCGAGTCGCTGCTGTTCCCGGCGGCGATCATGAGCGGCGTGCTGTTCTCGATCTTCGGCGTGTTCTGGCTGTTCTGGATCACCGGCACCTCGTTCGGGATCATGTCCTTCATCGGCATCCTGGTGCTGATGGGCGTGGTGGTGAACAACGGCATCGTGATGATCGAGCACATCAACAACCTGCGCCGCGGCGGCATGGGCCGCACCCAGGCGCTGGTGGAAGGCTCACGCGAGCGCCTGCGGCCGATCATGATGACGATGGGCACGGCGATCCTGGCGATGGTGCCGATCTCGCTGACCAACACGCAGATGTTCGGCGATGGCCCGGAATACGCCCCGATGGCGCGCGCGATTGCCGGCGGCCTGGCGTTCTCGACCGTCGTCAGCCTGCTGTTCCTGCCGACCATCTACGCGGTGCTGGATGACCTGCGCAGTGCGGTCACGCGCCTGATCCGTCGCGCGCGCGGGCTGGACATCGCGGAACCGGGCACTGCCCGGGTGTAACGCGCGACAACGTATTTGTGGTGGGGGGAGACCAGCCGTAGTGGGGCGGTCTCCCCCTTTTTCTCAGGCTTTGCGCAGGAACAGCGTGCGCCGGGTGTACTCATGCCCGAAATCAACATGGCCGAAGCGGGCGATCTCTCGCCGGCCGCGCCGGTAGTAGCGCCACGGCGCCTTTTCCGGCGGCGGCGTCTGGCCATAGAAGACATCCATGTGGCCGACCGGCATCGACTTCGGGGTCACGTGCATGACCACGCTGCGGCGGGTGCCGGCGGACGGATGCGGGGCGCCGCCATGGAACAGCTGCGGATGCCAGACGATCACATCACCCGCCTGTACGTGCACCGGCTGTGACTGCAGGCCGGCTTCCTCGCACTGGCGCGCAACCGCTGCCTGGTAGGCGTTCCAGCCTTCGCTCGCCATCGGGCTGACCGGCTCGTCGCCGAACACCTCGCGACGCAGCGCCTGCAGGTCGATGGGCGGCAGCAGGTGGCTGCCGGGCACCACGCGGAGCGGGCCATTGGCATCATCAACCGCATCCAGCGCCGTCCACACGCCCAGGTACTTCTCGCCCGGTGAGGTGCAGAACATCGGCGTATCGCGATGCAGCGCCTGCTCGGAGCCGCGCTCGTAGTAGAGGCTGGTGTAGAGCGTGGTGGCCTCGCCCAGGAAACGATCGCAGACGTCGATCGCCGGGTTGTGGGTGAGCAGCCCCGTGATGGCATCCACCACCAGGTGCAGGTTGACCACGCGGTACAGGCGCTGGTGGTCATCCAGGTTGCGCGAGACCGCCTTCGCATTGCGCCGCTTGAACAGCGCGATGCGGGCATTGATGTCTTCAACCACGGCCGGCGCGATGGCCTGCCGTACCACCACGTAACCATCGCGCATTAGCGCGTCGTATGCATCCATCGCTGTGTTCCTCCTTGGGAAACGAGTGTAGGCAGGCGCTGGCGGGGCGTTAGCCCGCCACCTTCCCCCAGACCTTGCCGGCGGTCAGCCACAGGCCGAGCATGCTGCCCAGGTTGGTCAGCATGAAGGTCAGCACCACGCGGGTGACGCGGTTGCGGTACCAGCCCTTCAGGCTCTGCGCATCGTCACGCAGCTTGAGGAAATCCTCGTAGGCCGGCTTGCGCAGGCGCGCTTCGACCAGCGCCGAGAACGCACCGGTGGGGATGCTCAGGCGGAACGGCTTGAACGGTGCCACCGCGATCGCGGTCAGGATGCTCAGCGGGTGGCTGCCGGCCAGCAGGCAGCCGATGCCGGCCAGGCCGCCGGTGTACATCGCCCACGTCGCCAGCAGTTCGGTGCCCACGCCCAGGCCGCCACGGTAGAAGCCGACGGCCACGCCGGTGATCACGATGGCCAGGATGATCAGGGTCAACCACGGGATGTTGCGCTTCTTCGGCACCGCTTCCAGTTCCGCGCGCAGCGGTGCCGGCTCGGTGGTATCGGTTTCCAGATAGCGGGCCAGGCCGGCCAGATGCCCGGCGCCGACCACGGCCAGCACTTCGCGCAGCTGCGGGTTGTGTTCCTCACGCAGGCGCGTGGCCATGTAACGGTCGCGCTCGCCGATGATGGTCTCGTACAACGCCGGGCTTTCGCTGGCGAACTCGCCGAAGCTCGATTCCAGCATGTCGCCCTGCTTGAGCTTCTCGATCTCGTTCTCGCCTACTTCCTCCGAGGAGAACAGGCCCGCGCCGAGACCAGCCACCAGCTTCAGCTTGCCGAAGAAGCCAAGACGCTGCGAGGCGCGGCGGAAGGTCAGGCCGACTTCGCGGTCGATCAGCTGCACCGGCAGGCCGCGCTCGCGCGCCAGGTCCACCGCGCGCTTCAGCTCGGCACCGGGCTCGATGCCCAGCTGTTCGGCCAGACGGCGCTGGTAGGCCGACAGCGCCAGATTGGCGGCAAACAGCGCCACGCGGCCCTTGCGGATCACCTCCACCAGGTCCAGCTTGGCCAGCGTGTCCGGGTCGCTCAGCGCCTGCAGGCGCTGCGGGTCCAGCTCGACCGCCACCGCATCGAAGTGGCCGCTGTCGATGGCCTTTTCCACCGCCTCGACGCTGGCGTGGGACACATGGGCGGTGCCCAGCAGGGTGTAACGCACGCCATCGCGTTCAACGACGCGCACCGGCTGGCCGGCGAACAGATCGTCGCCGGTTTCGGGAAGGGTTTCAGTCATGGATTCATTCATTGGAAGGTGCGGTGTCGGCGCCATCGCCGAGCGCGCGCTGCATCTGCACGGTGTCCAGCCAGCGGCCGTGCTTGCGGCCCAGGCCCTTGAACACGCCCACCAGGTGGAAGCCGAAGCGTTCGTGCAGCTTGATGGATGCGGTATTGGTCGGCTCGCCGATCACCGCCACCATCTGCCGGTAGCCGCGCGCCACGCAGGCATCGATCAGCGCCTGCAGCAGGCCGGTGCCCACGCCCTTGCCCTGGAAGGCGGCGTCGACGTAGACCGAGTTCTCCACGGTCCACTGGTAGGCGACGCGGGTGCGGTAGGTGTTGGCGTAGGCGTAGCCCGCAACCTGGCCGTCGATCTCGGCGACCAGGTAGGGGAAGCCCCGGTCGAGCATGTCGCGCATGCGGCGCAGCATCTCGGCCTGGTCGGGCACGTCGTACTCGTAGGTGTTGACGAAGTCGGTGACTTCCACCGCGTAGATCGCGGTGATCGCAGCGATGTCGGCCGGGCCGGCATCACGGATGAGGACGGCCATGGCAGGTCTCCGGCTCAGTCGATGTAGCGCTTGAGCAGGTCACCGTACGCATCGATGCGACGGTCGCGCAGGAACGGCCAGATGCGGCGCACGTGCTCGCTGCGCTGCAGGTCCACGTCGCACACCAGCACGGTGGCATCGGTGCCGGCTTCTGCGATGAATTCGCCCTGCGGGCCCAGCACGTGGCTGTTGCCCCAGAACTGGATGCCCGACGCGCCCAGCGGCGAGGCTTCGTGGCCGACGCGGTTGCAGCTCAGCACCGGCAGGCCGTTGGCCACGGCGTGGCCGCGGTGGCTCAGCACCCAGGCGTCGCGCTGGCGGGTCTTCTCGTCCTGCACGTCGTCCGGGTCCCAGCCGATGGCGGTGGGGTAGAGCAGCAGTTCGGCACCGGCAAGCGCCATCAGGCGTGCCGCTTCCGGGTACCACTGGTCCCAGCACACCAGCACGCCAAGGCGGCCCACCGAGGTGTCGATCGGGGTGAAGCCGATGTCGCCCGGGGTGAAGTAGAACTTTTCGTAGAAGCCCGGATCATCCGGGATGTGCATCTTGCGGTACTTGCCCAGCAGGGTGCCGTCCTTCTCGAAGACCACGGCGGTGTTGTGGTACAGGCCGGCGGCGCGGCGCTCGAACAGCGAGCCGACCAGCACCACGCCATGCTTTTTCGCCAGTGCGCCCAGGCGCTCGGTGCTCGGGCCGGGAATCGGCTCGGCCAGGTCGAACTCGTCGACCGACTCGTGCTGGCAGAAGTACGGGCCGTTGTGCAGTTCCTGCAGCAGCACCAGCTTCGCGCCCTGCGCAGCCGCCTCGGCCACGCGTGCTTCGATCACCGCCAGGTTGGCGGCGGCATCACCGTGGTTGCGCTCCTGGATCAGGGCGACGGTAAGGGGGCTGCGCGAGTTCATGCGGGGCGTTCCTGCGGGGGAAAACCAGCATGTTAGCGCGGATGGACGGCGACGGCGTGTCGCGCGCTGAATGGCGTTCGCACACGGTAGCGCCCGGCCGGGGGCCCCGGCGTGGTGGGGGACCCCCGCGGCGGCCCGCGCGGGCGCGGGGGGCCGCCGCCCGGGGGGGCGGCGCCCAGACCCGGCCGCCC
>NZ_JBXFWG010000069.1:0-16402 GCF_056854535.1 Stenotrophomonas sp. STEN054
AATTCATCGGCGGATTATAGGCGTGTGCCGCAGGCACACGCCGGGTAGCGCCCGGGGCCAGCCCCCCGGGCCCCCCCAACCCCCCCCAGCGCCCCCCCGCGCCCGGGACCCCCCCCCCCCGGGGGGGGGGGGGGGGGCCGGGGTTGGGGGGGCGCGCGGGGGGGGGGGGCGGCGGCAGGCCGGTACTGCTTTAGATCTTGCCGACCAGGTCCAGCGACGGGGTCAGGGTCTTCTCGCCTTCCTTCCACTTGGCCGGGCAGACCTGGTTCGGGTTGGCGGCGGTGAACTGGGCAGCCTTCAGCTTGCGCAGGGTCTCGGAGACGTCACGGGCGATCTCGTTGGAGTGGATCTCCAGGGTCTTGATCACGCCTTCCGGGTTGATGATGAAGGTGCCGCGCAGGGCCAGGCCTTCTTCTTCAATGTGCACGCCGAAGGCGCGGGTCAGCTTGTGGGTCGGGTCGCCGACCAGCGGGAACTGGGCCTTGCCGACGGCCGGCGAGGTTTCGTGCCACACCTTGTGCGAGAAGTGGGTGTCGGTGGTGACGATGTAGACCTCGGCGCCGGCCTTCTTGAACTCGGCGTAATGCTCGGCGGCGTCTTCGATCTCGGTCGGGCAGTTGAAGGTGAAGGCGGCCGGCATGAAGATCAGGACGGACCACTGGCCCTTCAGGCTGGCATCGGAAACCTTGATGAACTCGCCGTTGTGGTAGGCGTTGGCTTCGAACGGCTGGATCTGGGTGTTGATGAGGGACATCGTTTTTCCTCTGGGTGAAGGGGGAACGGGTGAATCGACAGGAGCTAGATTACCGATTCATCATCGATAAGAACAATGCATTGATTTCATCTATTTGATAGATGTAGTCTATTAAAAAGCGATGAGTCTGCCATGAATCCGGTCGTGGCCATCCTGCAAGTGGTTGCATGAAAAGGGAAATCCAGGCGGGTCGTGAAGACGGGCCCATAGCCCCTCCTTATGCCGCCCCGGAGAAGCTGAACGAATCCCGGCTTCTATAGAGCCGAGCCCTTGCTCGTCTGCCCCTGGAACAGCCGAGCATGGGCTCGGCTCTACAATTGCCGGATGCCCATCCAACCCGAACCCACCCTGCGCCAGGCGCTAGCCGACGCCAGCGCCCGCCTCAGCGGCATCGACGCCCGCCACGAGGCCGAACTGCTGCTGCTGCACGTGCTGGACCGGCCGCGCAGCTGGCTGTTCGCGCACGCCACCGATCCGCTGCCCGCCACCGATCTGGCCGCCTTCGACGCCCTGCTGGCGCGCCGCGTGGCCGGCGAACCGGTGGCTTACCTGACCGGCCGCCGCGGCTTCTGGACGCTGGACCTGGACGTCGACCCGTCGACCCTGATTCCGCGCCCCGAAACCGAGCTGCTGGTCGAGCTGGCGCTGGAGCGCCTGCCGGCCGATCGCGACCTGCAGGTGGCCGACCTCGGCACCGGCAGCGGCGCCATCGCCCTGGCCCTGGCCAGCGAGCGCCCGCGGGCCCAGGTGCTGGCCACCGACGCCAGCCTCGGCGCACTGACGATGGCCGCGCGCAATGCCGCCCGTCATGAACTGGGCAACGTGCGCTTCGCCGAAGGCGGGCACGACTGGTATGCGCCGCTGCAGGGTCAGCGCTTTGACCTGATCGCCAGCAACCCGCCTTACATCGCCAGCGATGACCCGCACCTGCAGCAGGGCGACCTGCGCTTCGAACCGGCCACGGCGCTCGCGTCCGGCCTGGATGGGCTGGATGACATCCGCCGCATCGTCGCCGGCGGCCAGGCGCACCTGCTGCCCGGCGGCTGGCTGCTGATCGAGCACGGCTGGGACCAGGGCGAGGCGATCCGCGCGCTGTTCGAGCAGGCCGGCTATGCGCAGGTGCAGACCGCGCAGGACCTGGAGCAGCGCGACCGCATCACCCTGGGCCAGCGCCCGGCCTAGAATGGAGGTTCTCCTGCCTTGGCAGGGCATCACCCTGGAGCTGCAAGCATGCGTACGCTGTATCCCGCCATCACCCCCTACGACGTCGGCACCCTGAAGGTCGACGACCGCCACACGCTGTACTTCGAACAGTGCGGCAACCCGGACGGCAAGCCGGTGGTGATGCTGCACGGTGGTCCGGGCGGTGGCTGCAGCGACAAGATGCGCCAGTTCCACGATCCGTCGAAGTACCGCATCATCCTGTTCGACCAGCGTGGCGCCGGTCGTTCCACCCCGCATGCGGACCTGGTGGACAACACCACCTGGGACCTCGTTGCCGATATCGAAAAGCTGCGCGAGCACCTGAAGGTGGACCGCTGGCAGGTGTTCGGCGGCAGCTGGGGGTCGACCCTGGCGCTGGCTTATGCCGAAACCCATCCGCAGCGCGTGACCGAGCTGGTCCTGCGCGGCATCTTCATGCTGCGCCGCTGGGAACTGGAATGGTTCTACCAGGAAGGCGCCAACCGCCTGTTCCCGGATGCGTGGGAGCACTACCTGAAGCCGATCCCGGCCGTGGAGCGCCACGACCTGATTTCGGCCTTCCACCGCCGCCTGACCAGCGAAGACGAAACCACGCGCCTGGAAGCGGCCAGGGCCTGGGCGGTGTGGGAAGGCGCGACCAGCTTCCTGCATGTCGATGACGACTTCATCAACAGCCACGAAGACCCGCATTTCGCGCTGGCGTTCGCCCGCATCGAGAACCACTACTTCGTCAACGGTGGCTTCTTCGAAGTGGAAGACCAGCTGCTGCGCGACGCGCACCGCATCGCCGATATTCCGGGCGTGATCGTGCACGGCCGCTACGACGTGGTGTGCCCGCTGGCCAATGCCTGGGACCTGACCAAGGTGTGGTCGAAGGCCAAGCTCGAGATCACCCCGGCCTCGGGCCACTCCGCGTTCGAAGCGGAGAACGTGGACGCGCTAGTGCGCGCCACCGATAGCTTCGCCTGATCGGTCGTGCCGGCCGCTGGCCGGCAACGCCCTACTGGTAGCGCCGGGCCATGCCCGGCGGCATTCCGTTCCGCCGCCGCGATGCGGCTCGCCGGGCATGGCCCGGCGCTACCGCGTAAACGAACCCCATCCACGCATGGCGTGGATCTACCAGTCGCCGGCCAGCAGCGCGTCGGCCAGCACCTGCAGCTTCGGCGAGTGCTGCCGCGACGGCGGGTAGATCAGCGACAGCTCGCGGCTGCGGCCTTCAAACGGCTGCAGTACGCGCTGCAGGCGTCCGTCAGCCAAGGCATCGGCCACCGCGAAATCCATCACCTGCACGATGCCGATGCCGGCGATGGCCGCTTCCACCAGCGGGTCGCCGCTGTCGAACACCATCCGCGTCGGCGGGGTGAAGTCGTGCAGCTGGCCGTCCTGCCGGAACTGCCAGTCCACCACGCGTCCGCTGCGCAGGTTGCGTACCGCCAGGCAGTCATGGTCGTGCAGCGTGGCGATATCCCCCGGCGTACCGCAACGGGCCAGGTAGGCCGGGCTGGCCACGGTCACCCAGCGCAGCGGCCGCAGCGGCCGCGCAACGATGCGCTGGTCGGCTATCACGCCGGTGCGCAGCGCGGCATCGAAGCCTTCCTCGACCAGATCGACCAGGCGATCACTGAGCACCGCGTCCACCTGCAGCTGCGGGTGCTGCTGCAGCAACAGCCCCAGCAGCGGCACCAGCACCTTGCGCCCGAACATCGACGGCGCGCTGATCTTCAGCGTGCCCGAGGGCGTGCACGGGCGGTCGGCCAGCTGCCGCTCGGCATCCTCGAGGCCGCACAGCAGCGGCGCGACCTGGTCGACGAACTGGCGCCCATCCGGGGTCAGCGCCACGTTGCGGGTGTTCCGCTGCAGCAGCTTCACCCCCAGCGTGGCCTCCAGCCGGCCGATCGCGCGCGACAGCCCGGACTGACTCAGGCCCAGCTGCCCGGCAGCGACGGTGAAGCTGCGCGCCTCGGCCACCTGCACCAGCATGCGCACGGCATTGAGGTCCAACGAGGATCCATTCATGCCGAAAATCATGACAGATATGGTTGGGCGGGGGTTTATTGATAGCGCCGCATCAATGAGACTGCGTTCCCCCACCGATCCACCGCCGCCGATGCCCCCTCTCAAGTACCCGCGCTGGGCGCTGACCCTGCTGGCCACCGCCCAGCTGATCATCGCCCTGGACGCCACCATCATCTTCGTCGCCCTGCATGACATGGGCCGCGCGCTGCAGATCAACGCGCAGCAGCTGCAGTGGGTGGTCAGCGCCTATACCGTGGCCTTCGGTGGCAGCCTGCTGCTGGGTGGGCGCGCCGCCGACCTGATCGGGCGCCGCCGCTTCTACCGGCTGGGCATGCTGCTGTTCGCGCTGGCCTCGCTGCTGGGTGCGCTGGCGCCGAACGCCACGCTGCTGATCATTGCGCGCGCCGCGCAGGGCATCGGTGCCGCGCTGCTGTTCCCGGCCACGCTGGCGCTGATCAACACGTTGTATGCCGAGGGCCCGGTGCGCAACCGCGCGCTGGCGATCTGGAGCATGGCCAGCGCGGTCGGCCTGGCGCTGGGCACCCTGCTCGGTGGCGTGCTGACCCAGGCGTTCGGCTGGCCGGCCGTGCTGGCGGTGATCGTGCCGCTGGCCACCGCCTGCGCCGTCGCCGCCGGTGCATGGTTGCCGGCCGATGGTCCGCGCGCGCAGGGGCGCTCGTTCGATCTGGCCGGCTGCATCACCGTCACCCTCGGCGGCAGCCTGCTGGTGACCACCCTCGTGCAGGGACCGGAGTGGGGCTGGACCGCGCCGGCCACGCTGGGCTGCCTGCTGCTGTCGGCGCTGCTGCTGGTGGCCTTCGTGCAGATCGAACAGCGCAGCCGCGATCCGCTGATGCACTTCGCGCTGCTGCGCTTGCCTGGACTGCGTGCCGCGCTCGGCCTCACCTTCGCCTTCATGAGCAGCTACGGCGTGCAGTACTACTTCATGGCGCTGTATTTCCAGGATGGCTACGGCTGGAGTCCGCTGCAGGCCGGCCTGGCGTTCCTGCCGGCGACGGCGGTGTGCACGGTCGGCATCCAGCTGGCCGAGTGGGCGCTGAAGCGCTGGAGCGCACGCAAAGTGCTGGTGCTCGGCCAGCTGGCCGGCGCCGTCGGCATCGCCTGGGTCGCAGCAACACTCCCGCACGCCTCGAACTTCTGGCCGCTGCTGCCGGGTGTGGTGGTGCTGAGCATCGGCCAGGGCACGACCTGGACCTCGATGTGGATCGTGGCCGGGCAGGGCGTGCCGGCCGCACAGCAGGGCGTGGCGTCGGGCATGGCCGCCACCGCGCAGCAGATCGGCAGTGCGCTGGGCCTGGCGGTGCTGGTGATGGTGGCCAATGCCGGCGCCGATGTTGCAGGTTCGCCCAGCGCGCTGGCCGGGCTGGTGCGTGCCGAGTACGGCGCCGCGCTGTTCGCCCTGTTCGGCGTGGTCATCGCGCTGGGCCTGCGCCCGGCACCGGTAGACTCGAGCACTCCTGCCTGCCTGGCCAACGGCGCATGATCGAACTGCTGGACCTGCAACAGACCCTGCACGCGTTCGTCGCCTGCAACGACGACCACGGCGTGTACGCGTCCTTCGGCTGGGTACATGCCACCGACGGCGATCCGATGCATGCGCGGTTCTGGTTGCCGCCCGATGAGGACACCGCGTTCGACGATGACAGCGAGGTGCCGGCCGAGGCGCGCGCGCTGGGCCTGTCCACCTATCTGGAGCCGGCCACGTTCGCGGACGTGCTCGACGTACAGAAGCGGCAGCGCCCGTTGTCCACGCTGGCCGAGTACGCGCAGGCGCTGGCGTACTACCACGCGTACGACGCGTTCCAGCAGATCGAAGGCATCGACGAGGCGCTGGGTGAGGCCACGGCCGCAGACCAGGCCATCGCGCGCGATGCCGGCGTAGGCGCGGGCATCTTTGCCTCGTTCGATCTGCAGCTGCTGGCGTGCGCGGACGAGCAGCTGAAGGGCACCGCGCAGGCCGTGGCGCACCTGCATGAGGTGCCGGTGGGTGAAGCGCTGGCACGCTGCCGTGCGTTGCCGCTGCTGCTGGGCGAGGCCCTGGATCGCAACCGCGCGCAGGCCATCAAGGATCAGTTCGAAGCGATCGGCGCGACCGTGCAGGTGCACGGGTTCAAGCCGTTCCCGTGGATGGACGCGCCCGTACTGCGTTGAACAACACCATCCACGCCACGCGTGGATGACCCTCACCCCGCCGCCAACAACCCCGGCTGCAACGCGCTGAAAATCCGCGCCAACCGCTCCGCCCAGGCCTGCTGCCCGGCCACATCGGCAATCAGGTCCTGACGGATCTCCAACTCCACGTGCACCAGGCCACGACCTTCGCCATGCACCGGCACCGCGTAATCGCTGGTGCTGCTCACCGAATACGGTTCGTTGTCGCCCACCACCAGGTCGCCTTCATCGCGCAGCGCCTGCAGCAGTGCCTGTGCGAAGCGCGTGTCCTGGTGGTACAGCACGCCGGCGTGCCACGGCCGCGCCGTGCCGTTCATCGCCGGGGTGAAGCTGTGCATCATCACCAGCAGGGTGGGGCGGCCGGCATCGCGGCGTGCGTCCAGCTCGGCATCGATGCGCGCGTGGTACGGCGCATGGATGGCATCGATGCGCTGCTGCCGCTGCGCCGCCGACAGCCCGGCATTGCCCGGCACCACGGTGTGGTCGCTCACTTCCGGGATCAGCGTGGGCGAGGCCAGCGGCCGGTTGCAGTCGATCAGCAGCCGCGAATAGGTCTGTTCGATGGCCCAGGCATCCAGCAGCCCGGCCAGTACGCGGGTGGTGCCGGCGATGCCGATGTCCCAGCCGATGTGGCGGTCCAGCTCGGCCTGCGCCAGGCCCAGGCCATGCAGCGCGCGCGGTACCTTCTGGCCGGCGTGGTCGGCCAGCAGTACGAACGGCGAGGCACCCTGCGCATGGTGGATCGTGTAGATCGCGGGATCGTCGGCACCGAGCAGGGCCGGCGCCGCATGCAGGTCGGCATCAGCCACGCGGGCGTCCATCCAGATGGTGCTCGATCATCCACAGGCCGGCCCAGAGCTTGGCGTCCAGCGCGTAGCCTTCGCCCATCTTCTGCACCAGCCAGGCGGCGGCCTGCGCGCGCGGAATCTCGTGCACGGTGATGTCTTCACTCTCATCGCCGCCGCCTTCGCCGATGCGGCGCAGGCCGGTGGCGCGGACGAAGGCGATCTGTTCGCTGCTGGCGCCGGACGAGGTCGGGCCGATCATCAACACTTCGGCGTGCTCGGCGGTCCAGCCGGTTTCTTCTTCCAGCTCGCGCACGGCTGACGCTTCAATCGACTCGCCCGCCGTGATGTCGCCGACCAGGCCGGCCGGCATCTCGATGGTGGCCGACTGCAGCGGCACGCGGAACTGTTCGACGAACACCACCTTGTCCTCGGGGGTGACCGCGATGATGATCGCCGCCAGGCCACCGGCATGGGTGCGCTCGCTGTATTCCCACGTGCCGCGCACGACCATGCGCTGGTACTTGCCTTCGTAGACGACGCGCGGGGCTTCGGTGTTTCTCTGGCTCATGCGGGCTCGCTGTAGGAGGGAGGGAAATCGTTGGGACCGGCCGCTGTGGCCGCACCGGGATCGTTGACGCCTGCGGCGCTGAACAGCCGCCGGCGGGTCAGCGGGCCGAAGCGCAGCGCCTGGCACAGGCCGCCCAGCAGCTCCGGGTCCGCCGCCTGGCGCAGCAGGCCCGGCTGGCAGCCTTCCAGCGGCGCGTCCAGCGCGATGGTGGTCAGCTGCCGCCAGAGCTGGGCGTGGTCGCGCTGCTCGCGCAGGCGCACGGCCATCTGTGCGGCGCCGCGAAGGCGCAGGAACGGTACTTCGTCCAGGCGTTCGTACAGCGCGTCCATGCTGCCGAAGTGGGCCAGCAGCACCGCCGCCGATTTGGCACCCACGCCGCTGATTCCGGGAATGTTGTCCACCGCATCGCCACACAGGGCCAGGTAATCGGCGATCTGGTGTGCGTGCACGCCGTGCCGCGCCTTTACCCCGGCCACGTCCCAGCGCTGGTTGCGTGCGTAGTCCCACTGTTCGTCGTGGTCCAGCAGCAGCTGCGACAGGTCCTTGTCGGCGGAAATGATCAGGCCGCGATGACTGTGCCGGTGCTGGTGCAGCGCGCTGCCGATCAGGTCGTCGGCCTCGTAGTCATGGTGGGCCAGCACCACCAGGCCCAGCGCCGCGCACAACGCCTTGCAGTGCACGAACTGGCGCTTCAGTGCTTCCGGCGCCGGATCGCGGTTGGCCTTGTAGGCCGCGTACAGGCGGTGGCGGAAGCCGCTGTCGAGCGCTTCGTCGAAGGCGATGGCGATGTGCCGGGGGCGCTCGCGCTCGAGCAGGTCCAGCAGGAAGCGGGCGAACCCGTGTACCGCATTGGTCGGCCAGCCCTGGCTGTCCTGGAACTCGTCCGGCAGCGAATGCCAGGCACGGAACACATAGATGCTGGCATCCACCAGGTACAGCGGCGGCGGCAGCGGCACGGCATTCACGGCGCTCACTGGCCGGTCCAGTCCTGCAGCAGGGCCGCGGCGTCCGGCCGCTCGCGCTCGGGCACGTCGGCCTTGGGGGTGCCGATATGGATGAAGCCGGCGATACCTTCGCCCTCGGCCAGGCCCAGGTGGGCATGCACGGCGGGGTCGAAGGCCATCCACGCGGTCAGCCACTGCGCGCCGAAGCCCAGCGCCTGGGCGGCCTGCAGCAGGGCGAAGCAGACGCAGCCGGCAGTCATCAGCTGCTCCTGTTCGGGCACTTTGGCGTCCGGGCGCGGGCTGGCAACCACCACGATCACCACCGGGGCGTGGCTGAAGCGCTGGCGGTCCTTCTCGAACACCGCCTCGCCGGCCTGCGGATCGCGCTGGCGGCTGCGTTCGACCAGGAAGTCCCCCAGGGTGTGACGGGCATCGCCGGCAATCTTCAGGAAACGGAACGGGACGCGCTTGCCGTGGTCGGGCACGCGGACCGCCGACTGCAGCATGCGCAGCAGGGTGGCCGGGTCCGGGCCGGGCTCGCCCAGCTGCCGCGAGGGCACTGAACGGCGGGCGTCTAGGGCGAGCAGGGCTGCGGGGTCGGGCATGGAGTCTGAACCGGTCATCACGGGCTGAAGATTATAGTCGGGGCGATTGGTGACGCTGTCTGCGTCGTGTTTGCCCCTTCAATATCAAACTGTGATGAACGTCATGCCACTGCCGGGCAACCGGCGAGCCCTTCCCCTCGCCTCGCAGGCCCCGCACGGCTTAGGATATCCGTCTTGCCGGGCCGCCGGTCGTGAGGTTTGAAGTGAGGACTGTTTCACTGTCCGTGACGGGCTGGCCGGCCTACCATCGACGATCCGGTACATGGGGTGTACCGGTCCTCGCGATGTCCATGATGCCTGTCGTACCAGAGAAGGTGGGGAGCCTTCCCGAATGATGAGTGCGCCCACTCAGATGGGATCGTCGGGTCGTGACCCGGCCCAGCTCAAGCGTGCGCGTGACGCTGTCCTGCCCGCGCTGGGTCAGGCCTTCGGCGCGGCGCTGGCGCGGTTTGACGATGCCCTGTTCGATCGAGCCGGCAATGCCGGCTCGTCGCAGTTGCTGTTCCTGGATGCCATGCGCGAACTGCGCCGGCGCCGGGACGAGATCACCGCGGCCTTTGCCGCCCACCTGGACCAGGCCTGGGCCGCGCTGGCCGACGGCCAGCCGCTGTCCGCCGAAGCCACCCTGTCCGGGCCGGCCGAGGAAAGCCTGAGCCTCATTCCCGAGCATGTCCTGGAATCGCGGCTGGCGGTGCGCAACTTCGCCACCGTGCTGCTGCGCGATTTCAAGCCGGTGCTGGCCCGCCTCGACCGTCGCCTCGGCTGGCTGGTCGGCGGTCTGGAACTGGACGCCGACCTCGACCCGATCAGCCCCGAGCACCTGGGCGTGGCCATCCACCAGGCCTTCGTCGGGTGCGAGCTGGCCCCGGAAGTACACCTCGTGCTGATCAAGCTGTGCGAGCGCGACATGCGCACGCCGGTGGGTCGCATCTACGAGAAGCTGGACGAGCAGTTGGCGGCCGCCGGTGTGATGCCGCAGATGGGCGCCCCGCGGCGACCGCTGTCGGCGGCCCCGGCCTCGGCCCCGCAGGCCCCGCACGGGCTGGACGACCTGGTCGAGCAGCGCCAGACGTCGGGCTTCGAGACCGATTTCAGCACCGAGGAGCAGGCCGCACCGGCCTGGGCGCAGCGGTTTGCCGCGCGCTGGTCCGAACGTCGTGGCCACATGCAGCAGCAGCTGCCCGGCGAGAACGGCATGCCCGGCGGCGCGCCGGCCGGGTCGGGCGAAGCCTATCCCGGCCAGCAGGGCCAGCAGGGGATGCTGCTGGAGGCGCTGCACGAACTGCTGCAGCAGACCCGGCATGTCCGCGAGGACGCCACGTCGGCCGCGCAGGTGGCGGTGGGCCAGCATCGCCCGCTCAGCCAGCGCGAGATGATGTCGGTGCTGTCGCTGCTGCAGGCCACGCCCAGCGCCACCCTTCGCGCGGCCATCGGCGAGGACGGCGAATCGCTGGCGCAGCGGCTGAAGAGCGAAGTGCTGTCCAACGCCACCCGCCTCGGCGTGGATCCCGGCCAGACGCGGCTGGACCCGCAGGACGAGGATGCGATCGACCTGGTCGGCATGCTGTTCGACGTGATGCTGGACGAACGCGAACTGGAAGGCCGCTCGCGCGAGTTGATCGGCCGCCTAGTGGTTCCCTTCGTCAAGGTCGCCATGCTCGACCGCCGCATGTTCGTGCAGAAGACCCATCCGGCCCGCAAGCTGCTCAATTCGCTGGCCGAGGCGTGCGAAGGCAACACCGGCGAAAGCCAGGCCGAGCGCATGCTGATGGCCAAGGTCGAGGAGATCATCGAGCGCCTGGTCGCCGAGTTCAACGAGAACCTGGCGATCTTCCTGACCCTGGAAGAAGAATTCCGCGATTTCCTGCTGCAGCATCGTCGCCGCGTGGAAATCGCCGAGCGCCGCGCCGCCGAAACTCAGCGTGGCCAGGAAAAGCTGGAGATGGCCCGCAACCGCGCCGGCGCCGAACTGGACCGCCGCATCGGCGATGCCACCCTGCCGCCGGCGATCGCCGAGTTCCTGCGCCAGCCGTGGCAGCACCACCTGACCCTGGCGCTGCTGCGCGAGGGCGAGGACGGCGCGTCCGTGGCCGAGGCACTGAGCCTGGGCGATGGCTTGCTGGAAGAAGTGGCCGAGGCACGCCGGCACATCATCGGCAAGCCGTGGCTGCAGGCCTGGCAGCCGGTGCTGGCCAAGGTGTTCGCCAGTGTCGGCGTGCATGGTGACGCGGCCTCGGCCGCCATCGATGCGCTGCACGGCACCCTGCAGGGCATTGCCGAATCGCGGCCGGAACTGCAGCGCGCGCTGCCGGAACTGCCGCAGGTCGCGCTGCCGACCGCGCCGGTGCCCGAAGCCAGTGCCGTGGAACTGGCCGGGCAGGTCGATACCGATGATTTCGACAATGCCGACGCCGATCGCTTCCGTCGCATGGAAATCGGCAACTGGCTGGACTTCGTCGACAAGGACGGCAAGGTCCAGGCCGGCAAGCTGTCCTGGATCAGCCCGATCTCCTCGCGCCTGCTGTTCGTCAACCGCCGCGGCGTGCGCTTCTGCGTGGCCTCGCCGGAAGAACTGGCGGTGATGGTGCGGCTGGGCCGCCTGCGCGCCCACGTCGACGATGGCGCCTTCGACAGCGCCATGCAGGGCGTGATCGACCGCCTGGACCCGGGCAGCGCCACCCTGCACTGAGGGGTGGCCGCCTGCTAGGATCGGGAAAACTCACCGATCAGCGGGGACCTGCATGGCCGTGGCGTTGCTGGGGATGAAGGAGACCGCGCCGGGCGAACGGCGCGTGGCACTGACGCCGGAAACGGCGCGCAAGCTTGGGGCGTTGGGCGTCACCGTCTGGTACGAAGCCGGCGCCGGACTGGCTGCGGGCTTCCCCGATGCCGCCTATGACGATGCCGGCGCGCGCGTCTTCGACGCTGGCCGCTGGAGCGAGATCGACATCCTGCTGTGCGTGCAGGCGCCACCGGCGGCGGTGCTGGCCCAGCTCAAGCCGGGCGCCAGCGTAGTCGGCCTGCTCACTCCGGCCAGCGACCCATCGCTGGCGGCGCTGGCAAGTGACGACCGCCTGTTGTTGTTCCCGCTGCAGCAGCTGCCGCGCACCACGCGTGCGCAGGCCATGGACGTGCTCAGTTCACAGGCCGGCATGGCCGGCTACAAGGCCGCGCTGATCGCCGCCGAGCGCGCGCCGCGCTTCTTCCCGATGCTGACCACGGCGGCCGGTACCGTGCGCCCGGCCAAGGTGCTGGTGATCGGTGCCGGCGTGGCCGGCCTGCAGGCGATCGCCACCGTGCGCCGTCTCGGCGCGCAGGTGGAAGGCTTCGACGTGCGCCCGGAAACCCGTGAACAGATCCAGTCGTTGGGCGCACGCTTCCTCGACCTGGGGGTGAGCGCAGCGGGCGAGGGCGGCTATGCGCGCGCGCTGACCGACGAGGAGCGCGCCGAGCAGCAGCGCCGCCTTGCTGACCATCTGCGCAGCGTGGACGTGGTGATCTGCACCGCGGCCGTGCCAGGCCGGCCGGCACCCACCATCGTCACTGCGGCGATGGTCGAGGGCATGGCGGCGGGCAGCGTGATCGTCGATCTGGCCGCCGAGAGCGGCGGCAATTGTGCAATGACCCAGCCGGGCCAGTGCATCGACCGCCAGGGCGTGGCCATCGACGGCCCGCTGAACCTGGCCAGCCGCGGCGCCACCCAGGCCAGCGAGATGTACGCGCGCAACCTGTTGAACTTCGTTACCCTGTTCGTGCAGGGCGGCCAGCTGGGCTTCGACTGGGAAGACGAACTGCTGGCGAAGACGCGCTGGCAGGCGTGACCCGGCCCGCACGCTGTAGAGCCGAGCCCATGCTCGGCTTGCGCAGAGGCGATGAAGCAGCCGAGCGAGGGCTCGGCTCTACAAAGAGCTCCACGCGGCTTTGAAGCGGCAGCGCCGGGCCATGCCCGGCGAGCGCAGCGGCCCGCACAGGTTCCGCCGGGCATGGCCCGGCGCTACCCGTTTACCGCGGCTTCGCCGGCGGCGGATTCTCCCGCACCCACTCTTTGCGCTGTTCCGGCGTCATGTCCGTCCAGCGCTCGCGCAGTGCATCGCGCTGGGCCTGGCTCAACGTGCGCATCTGGCCGTACAGCGCGCGCGCCTGCTCACGCTGTTCCGGGCTCATGTGCTCGAAGCGGCGCAGGCCGCGGCGGGCCTTGTCGCGTTCTTCCGGGCTCATCGACTGCCAGCGCTGGCCGTGCGAGAGCATGCGCTGGCGCTGGCCGGCATCGGCGCCGTTCCAGCGGTCACGCAGCGGGGCCAGCAGCGCATCGCGCTGGGCCGGGCTGAGCTGTTCCCAGTTCGGCAGCGCGGCGCTCGCGCCCGGCGTGGTGGCAGGCGCGGTCGTCTGTGCCAGCAGCGGCGCAGCCGGCAGCAGGACCAGGGCGAACAGCAGGGGCAGGGTGGGGCGTTGCAGCATGGTTCTCACTCCATTGCCAGGTCGGTGTCGCCCAGCCACAGGTACATGTCGGGATTCTCGTCGTACAGCGCGCTGTTGTCTTCCACCGTGGCCACCGTCGGTGCCGGGGCCGGGGCGGTGTGCGTGCCCGGGCCGGTGAACTGCACGCCGATGCCCAGCGCCATCACCAGCGAACAGGCACTGGCCAGCCACCAGCGCCAGCGGCCCCGGTGCGCCGCGTGCGCGCCATGGCGGGCCTGGCGCAGGCGCGCCAGGGTGGCCGGCGACAGCGACTGCAGCGACTGCGCGTGCAGGCTGCGCAGGGCGTCATCGGAAGGCAGGGAGCGGTTCACGGGTGGTTCTCCAGGTAATCCTGCAGCGCCTGTCGGGCGCGTGCCAGATGGGTCTTTACCGCGCCTTCGCTGCATCCCATGGCGCGGGCGGTGGTGGCCCCGTCCAGGTCCTGCAGCACGCGCAGGGTGAAGGCCTCGCGCTGGCGGGCGGGCAGGGTGCGCAGGGCCTGCACCAGCTGCTGGTACTGCTGGCGCTGCTCGTGCGCCTGTGCCGGGTCCGGGCCGGGGTCGGCCCAGTCGATGTCGGCGCCGTCGGCATCGTGGTTGTCGCGCCAGAACGGCAGGCGGAAGCGGCGCCGGCGCTGCAGGTCGATCACCCGCCTGCGCAGGATGCTCCAGAACAGCGGCGCCCATTCGGCGGCCGGCTTGTCGGGGTAGTCCAGCATGCGCAGCAGGGCATCCTGTACCGCGTCCAGGGCATCCTCGCGCTGGCGCAGGCCGGCTTCGGCGAAGCGGAAGGCGCGCGGGCCGACGCTGGCCAGGAACGCGTCCAGCGATGCCGGCAGGGCATCGGCGTCGGCGGTCGGGGGGAGGGGGCTGCTCACCAGCACAGGGTACGGTTCCTCGCTCGGGGTCACCATCGACAACGCGTGAGCGGGGCTTTGGTTGACCGGAGTACGCGTCGGGTTCAGCCCGTGGTTATGATGGGGCGACGAAGACAGAGCGGGAGGCGTTGCCGATGAGTGACGGGTTCGTGGCGCTGTACATCTTCATGCTGGCCGCAATCGCGGGCCACGTGATCATTTCGCGGGTGCCGGTCATCCTGCATACCCCGCTGATGTCGGGTTCCAACTTCATCCACGGCATCGTGCTGATCGGCGCGATGGTGGTGCTGGGCCACGCGCAGACACCGCTGGAGAAGGCCCTGGGCTTCCTCGCCGTGGTGCTGGGCGCCGGCAACGCCGCCGGTGGCTACGTGGTCACCGCGCGCATGCTGGAAATGTTCAAGCCGAGCGCGCCCAAGGGTGGCAAGGACGAACCGAAGGAGCCGCAGGCTTGAACATCAGCACCGTCGAACTGCTCGATTGGCTGGTCAAGGCCAGCTACCTGGTGGCCGCCACGCTGTTCCTGCTCGGCCTGCAGCGCATGGCCTCGCCGCTCACCGCGCGCAGCGGCATCCGCTGGGCCGGGCTGGGCATGCTGCTGGCCACGGTGGCCACCTTCTTCCTGCCCGAACTGCACAACGTGCCGCTGATCCTGGTGGCGCTGCTGCTCGGCGCCGGCTTGGCCTGGTGGTCGGCCGGCAGGGTCGCCATCACCGACATGCCGCAGATGGTGGCGCTCTACAACGGCATGGGCGGTGGCTCGGCCGCGGCCATCGGCGCGGTGGAGCTGCTGCGCTATGCCTTCCTGGCCAACCGCGATACCAGCCACTGGAGCGCGCAGGCGCTGGCCGACTTGGCCGCGCGCCAGCCCTCGGCCACCATGCTGCTGCTGGCGGTGGTCGGCGCGGCCATCGGCGCGGTGTCGCTGTCCGGTTCGGTCATCGCCTGGGCCAAGCTCGACGGGCGCCTGGACAAGCGCGTCACCTGGCCCGGCCAGCAGGCGCTGAACCTGCTGGTGGCGCTGGCCGTGGTGGTGCTGGCGATCATCGCCGCCAGCACGCTCAGCACCTGGTCCATCGTCGCCTTCTTCGTGCTGGCGCTGGCCCTGGGCGTGCTGATGACGCTGCCCATTGGCGGCGCCGACATGCCGGTGGTGATCTCGCTGTACAACGCGTTCACCGGCCTGGCGGTGTCCTTCGAAGGCTATGTGCTGGGCAACGAGGCACTCATCATCGCCGGCATGATGGTCGGCGCGGCCGGCATCCTGCTGACGCGGCTGATGGCCAAGGCGATGAACCGGCCGATCAGCAACGTGCTGTTCTCCAACTTCGGCGGTGGCGCAGGTGGCGAAGCGCAGGCAATCACCGGCTCGCAGAAGCCGATCGAAGCGGCCGACGTGGCGGCGATGATGGCCTTCGCCGAGCGCGTGGTGATCGTGCCCGGCTACGGCATGGCCGTGGCCCAGGCCCAGCACAAGATCTGGGAACTGGCGCAGCGTCTGGGCCAGCGCGGGGTGAAGGTGAAGTTCGCCATCCACCCGGTGGCGGGTCGCATGCCGGGGCACATGAACGTGCTGCTGGCCGAAGCGGGCGTGCCCTACGACCTGATCGCCGACATGGACGACATCAACCCCGAATTCGCCAACACCGACGTGGTGCTGGTGATCGGTGCCAACGACGTGGTCAACCCGGTGGCGCGCACCGACCCGGCCAGCCCGATCTACGGCATGCCGGTGCTGGATGTGGTCAACGCCCGCAACGTGGTGGTGATCAAGCGCGGCAAGGGCACCGGCTTTGCCGGCATCGAGAATGCGCTGTTCTATGCCGACAACACCCGCATGCTGTACGGCGATGGCGCCGAGGCCGCGGCGTCGCTGGTGGGCGAACTGAAGGCGCTCGACGGCGGGCATTGAAGGCCGCGTGCCGCTGCGCTCGCCGGGCCAGGCCCGGCGGGTCCCGGGCAGGCGGCCCGGTAGCGGCCCGGCCGGCCCGGCGGG
>NZ_JBXFWG010000070.1:0-15951 GCF_056854535.1 Stenotrophomonas sp. STEN054
CGGGCTGGTCGGGCGTTTGGTGCGCCGCCCGCCCTGATTCTTTTGGGTGTCGGGGGGGGCTCGGGGCGGTCAATAGCCCCGGGGTCGTGTGGCCCCGGGCGCTACCAACACGTTCGCCGCGTATCATCGTCGTGTTTGCCCCACCTGGAGACAGCGATGAACCCCCTGCGCCCCTTCCGCGACAAGATGCCCGTCCTCGGCCAGCGCGTGTACGTCGACCCGGCCTGCACCCTCATCGGTGACGTGGAACTGGCCGACGATGTCTCCATCTGGCCGGGCACCGTCATCCGCGGCGACGTCAATTTCGTCCGCATCGGCGCGCGCACCAACGTGCAGGACGGCACCATCATCCACGTCAGCCACCACAGCCCGTACAACAAAGCCGGCTACCCGACCCTGATCGGCGAAGGCGTGACCGTCGGCCACGGCTGCATCATCCACGCCTGCACCATCGGCGATTACAGCCTGATCGGCATGGGTGCCTGCATCCTCGACGGCGCGCGCGTCGAGCGCCATGCCTTCGTCGGCGCCGGCGCCGTGGTCGGCCCGGGCAAGGTGGTCGGCGAGGGCGAGCTGTGGGTGGGCAACCCGGCGCGTCCGGCACGCACGCTCAGCGACAAGGAGATCGAGTCGCTGCACTATTCGGCCGACCACTACGTGCGGCTGAAGGACGAATACCTGGGCTGAGCCACCTCGTCGGCCACTGCGCTCTGCTAAAGTCGGGGCCCGACCAGGAACCGTCGAGACCCCCCATGCCTGTGGCAGCACGCCGGAGAGGACTCCAGCGCCCACATACGCGGCCATCGCACTGATGACCGCGCCCATGCTCGATACCTACCGCGAGGTGGTAACGCCGGAAGGCGTGCCGCTGCAGTTGCCCACCGCCGGGCCGATGCCGCGTGCGCTGGCCTGGCTGGTCGACCTGGGCATCCGCTTCGGCGCGCTGGTGCTGCTGTCCATTCCGCTGGCCCTGCTCGATGAGTTTGGCCGCGGCATCTACATGGCCGCGATGTTCCTGCTGATGTGGGCCTACCCGATCGTCTGCGAGGCGCTGTGGGGCCGCACCCTGGGCAAGCGTGCACTCGGCCTGCGCGTGCTGTCGCGCGATGGCGCACCGGTGGGCTGGATGGCCTCGATCACCCGCAACCTGCTGCGTACCGTGGACATGCTGCCGTTCGGTTATGCCCTGGGCCTGCTCAGCAGCCTGTTCGATCCGTACGGGCGCCGCCTCGGCGACCTGGTGGCCGGCACCGTGGTGGTGCACGAGCCGATGCTTTACCTGTCGCCACCGACCACCATCGACAGCGTGCTGGTGCCGTCGCAGCCGCTGCGCCCGCAGGAACAGGCCGCCGTCCTCGCCTTTGCCGAACGCGCGCCGCGCCTGTCGCCGGGCCGCCAGCAGGAACTGGCGGGTATCGCCGAACCGCTGACCGGTGCATCCGGCCAGGTGGGCGTGCTGCGCCTGTATGCGATGGCCAACTGGCTGCTGGGCCGCCGATGAAGCAGGAACAGTTCGTCGCCCGCCACCAGCACGAATGGCAGCAGCTGGAGTACTGGCTGCAGCAGCGTGCGGGCGCTTCGCGTCGCAGGCGGCGCAGGCCCCAAGCCGCTGACCCGGGCGACGTCGCCTTCGCCCAGCGCTACCGCCGCCTGTGCCAGCAGCTGGCGCTGGCGCGCGAACGCGGCTACAGCCCGCAGCTGGTGCAGCGCCTGCAGCAGCTGATGCAGCAGGGCCACAGCGTGCTGTACCGCACGCCGCCGGTGCGCTGGCGGCGGGCGCTGGAATTCCTGGTAGCCGACTTCCCGATGCTGGTGCGCAGCCAGGCCCGCAGCATGTGGGTGGCACTGGCGATGTTCGCGGTGCCGGCGCTGGCCTGCTTCGCCGTGGTCCAGCTGTACCCGGACAGCGTGCACCTGCTGATGGACAACAGCCAGATCGCCGAGATGGAGCGCATGTACGACCCGGCCGCGGACCGGCTGGGGCGTGACAGCGGCACCGACTGGATGATGTTCGGCTACTACATCATGAACAACATCAGCATCGCTCTGCGCACCTTCGCCAGCGGCCTGCTAGCCGGGCTGGGCACGCTGCTGGTGCTGCTGTTCAACGGCGTCATCATGGGCGCGGTGGCAGGCCACCTGCAGCAGATCGGCCACGGCGATCCGTTCTGGCGCTTCGTGGTCGGCCATGCCGCCTTCGAGCTGACCGGCATCGTCATCGCCGGCGGCGCCGGCCTGCAGCTGGGCATGAAACTGCTGGCGCCCGGTCGCCGCCGCCGCATCGACGCGCTGGTGGAAGGCGGCCGCATCGGCGCCCGGTTGTGCCTGGGCGTGGCCTTCATGCTGCTGCTGGCGGCCTTCGTCGAAGCGTTCTGGTCGTCGATCGCGCAGATCCCGGCCTGGGCCAAGTACAGCGTGGCCGGCGTCTTGTGGGCCGGCGTGCTGCTGTGGCTGTGGCGCGGCGGTCGCGGGGGTGAACGTGCGGATTGACCACCTCGACGTGGCCCTGCGTGCGCGCAGCGGCTGGGAAGCGATGGAGCTGGGCACCGCCCTCGCCCGCCGCCATGCACGCGCGGTGTGGGGCAGCTGGCTGCTGGCCAGTGCGCCGTTGTTCGTGCTGTTCAACGCGCTGGCGTGGTGGCTGGACGGCTTCGCCTGGGCATCGCTGGCAATGTGGTGGTGCAAGCCGTTGTTCGAGCGTGCGCCCCTGTACGTGCTCTCACGCGGCATCTTCGGCGAGACGGTTGGCGCGCGCGCGGCCCTGGCCGCGCAACGGCACTGGGGCGGCACCGGCTTCTGGGGCTACCTCGGCTGGCGCCGTTTCAGCCTGCTGCGCAGCCTGTGCCTGCCGGTCAACCTGCTGGAAGGCAACGCACCCGCACAGCGCGGCCCACGCCGGCGCGCGGTGGCCGCCGGCGCCGCCGGACCGGCGATCCTGCTGACGGTGATCTGCTTCGGCTTCGAGCTGGTGCTGCTGCTGGGCGCGATCGCGGCGGTCTTCATGTTTATTCCACTGGAACTGCTGCCCGACTCGTGGCGCGCGGCCTGGGCGATGATCAGCGTCGAGACCCCGCCGTGGGTGGACCTGCTGCTGAACCTGCTGAGCTGGCTGGCCGCTGCCCTGATCGCCCCGTTCTATGTCGGTGCCGGCTTCGGCCTGTACCTCAACCGGCGCACGCAGATGGAAGCGTGGGACGTGGAGATCGCCCTGCGCCGCCTGCGCGAACGGCTGCTGCCGGCGGCATCGACGCTGGCCCTGCTGCTGTGCCTGGCGCTGCCGCTGGCCCCGGCCCACGCGCAGGACGCCGATGCGGACACTGCCCACCAGGTCGCCGACGATGCCCGGGCGGCCGGACAGGCCGATGCGAACGAAGACGAAGGCGAGGACGACGGCGAAGAACCCAACGCCGCCAACGATCCAGCCAATGCCGCTGCCGGCATCTTCGGCGAGCAGCCGGTGGACACGGCCGGATTCCGCCAGGCGGTGAACCGTGCCTACGAGGATCCGCTACAGCGGCCGGTCCGCCAGGTCACCGAGTGGAAGCCGATCGACGACACCACGGCGGAAAAGAAGGCCGAGAAGAAAGACACCAAGGACGCCAGGGCCGGCCAGAAGCGTGGCGAACGCAACCGCAGTCTGAAGCTGCTGGCGCGGGTGGCCGAATGGGGCCTGTGGGCGCTGCTCGGCGCCGTGGTGCTGGTGCTGCTGCTGACCGCGCGCCTGTGGTGGCCGTGGCTGCGTGGCGCCGGCCGGCGCACGCCGAAGGACGCACCGCGCGTGCAGGAAGAGGCCGTTGAACTGCCGGTGGTGCTGCCGCCGGACGTAGCCACCCAGGCCGGCCTGCTGTGGGACCAGGGACGCCCGCGTCAGGCCTTGGCCCTGCTTTACCGCGCCAGCGTGCGCACCCTGGTCGAGCGCACCGGCAACGCGTTGCCGCCCGGCGCCACCGAAGCACAGTGCCTGCGTGCTTCGCGGCGCATGCCGCAGCCGGCGGACCGCGACCTGTTCGCCCGCATCGTGCGCATGTGGCAGTACGCCGCGTACGGCGGCCGCCTGCCTACGCGCGATGAGTTCGATGGCCTGGCCGCAACCCTACGCCAGCAGTTCGGGTGGAAGGCATGAGCCCGCGCGCGTTCTGGGCCCTGCTGCTCGGCCTGCTGGTGCTGCTGGGCGTGCCGTTGACCATCCTGTTCCTGCGCACGCACGAAAAGGTCACCGAGACCGTAGTGCTGCCGCCGCGCGGCGAAGCCAGCTACAACCCGCTGTACGTGCTGGGGCAGGCGCTGCGCGCGGACGGCATCGAAGTGCAGTCGCGCGAACGCCTGCAGCTGGCGAAGATGACCCTGGCCGACACCGATACCGTGGTCCTGCTGCAGGACACCCGCGAGATGCCGCCGGGCACCGCGCAGGCACTGCTGGACTGGGTCGCCCGTGGCGGCCACCTGCTGCTGCGTACGCAGCCGCCGGGCGAGGACAAGACCAGCACCACGCAGGGCCCGCTGCTGGACCGCATCGGCGTGGACAGCCTGTTCCATGGCAAGGACTGCCAGCCGTTCCATGTGGTGGATGATCCCAATCACGTCGAGTTCTGCAACGGCCGCCGCTTCAGTCTCGGCTTCAAGGCCAGCGCCGATGCCGAGCGCCGCTGGGGCAATGAGGAAGGGCTGGCCTTCGCCCGCCTGCGCCACGGCAAGGGCCGCATCGATGTGCTGGCCGATCTGGATTTCATGCGCGGCGCTGGCGCCACTCCGCTGCCGCGCAAGGGCGCGACGGCCAAAGACACACCGCAGCGCGGTGGCCTGCACGATCTTTCCCACCGCGACCTGACCCGCCACCTGCTGGACCCCAACTACGGGCGCGGCACGGTGTGGCTGGTGTACGGCAGCCGCCCGCCGACGCTGCTGGCACGCATCGTGCTGCAGGGCTGGCCGGTGTGGATTCCGATGCTGCTGGCCATGCTGGGCTGGCTGTGGACGCGCGCGCAGCGGCTGGGCAGCGTGCTGCCTTCGCCGGTGGTCGAGCGCCGCTCGCTGCTGGAACACGTGCGTGCCAGTGGCGAGCTGCTGCTGCGCTTCGGCCAGGGCGCGCAACTGTACAACGCAGCGCAGGCGCTGTTCCTGCATCGCCTGCGCCTGCGCGCCCCGGTGGCGGCCGCGCTGGATGGCGCTGCCCGCGACCAGGCCATCGCCGAGGTGCTGCAGTGGCCCGCCAGCCGCGTGGCCACCGCCCTCACCGCTCCTTCGCCTCACGATTCCTCCGCCCTGCGCGAGCGCATCCGCTTGCTGCTCCAGATGAGATCCCTGCTATGACCGATGCCCCTGAGCTTCCGGCGGCCGCTGCCGCCCGCCTGATCGAACGCGTCGATGCCATCCGCGATGCCATCGGTCGCGCCTTCATCGGCCAGGCCGACGTACTCGACCAGATCATGGTGGCGCTGCTGGCCGGCGGCCACGTGCTCATCGAAGGCGTGCCCGGGCTGGGCAAGACCCTGCTGGTGCGTGCACTTGCACAAGCGATGGAGCTGGACTACGGGCGCGTGCAGTTCACCCCCGACCTGATGCCCAGCGACGTCAGCGGCCATGCGGTGTACGACCCGAAGAGCGAGAGCTTCAAGATCCGCCGCGGCCCGGTGTTCACCAACCTGCTGCTGGCCGACGAGATCAATCGTGCCCCGGCCAAGACCCAGTCGGCGCTGCTGGAAGTGATGCAGGAGGGCCAGGTGACCATCGAAGGCAAGGCCTTCACCCTGGCGCCGCCGTTCATGGCCCTGGCCACGCAGAACCCGCTGGAACAGGAAGGCACCTACCCGCTGCCGGAAGCGCAGCTGGACCGCTTCCTGCTGAAGGTGCTGATCGACTACCCGCAGCTGGAAGACGAAAAGCACATGGTCACGGCCATCACCCGGGGCCGCGCCGCCAGCGATTTCGATCTCAGCCAGGTGCCGCGCGTGCTCGGCGCCGGTGAACTGCTGGCGCTGCAGCAGGCCACCGCCGCCATCACCGTCGATGACGAAGTGATCGACTACGCGGTGCGCATCGTGGCCGCCACCCGTTCCTGGCCTGGCATCGCCGTCGGCGCCGGCCCGCGCGGCAGCATCGCGCTGGTGCGTGCCGCGCGTGCGCAGGCGGTGCTGGCCGGCCGCGATTTCGTCACCCCCGACGACGTGCGTGACATCGCCCGGCCGGCACTGCGCCACCGCATCGCGCTGGCACCGGAACTGCAGATCGAAGGCCAGGGCCCGGATGACGTGCTCGGTGCCCTGCTGGCCAAGGTGGAAGCGCCGCGCCGATGAGGCCTGCGCCGCTGCTGCTGGTCCTGCTGGCTGCCTGGGCCGCGCTGGGCGGCGTGGTGCTGGCTGGCCTGCTGCCGCACTGGAGCTGGGCCGTGGCCGGTGCATTGGTGGCCGCGCTGGCACTGGCCGATCTGTGGCGGCAGTGGCGACGTGCACCGCCGCAGGTGCAGCGCCAGGTGCCCGAGGCGCTGGCACTGGGCGTGCGCCGCGAGATCGGCCTGCGCCTGTTCGCCGAGCAGCCGATGCAGGTGCAGGTGTTCGATCGCGTGCCCGGCGGCTGGCCGCTGGAGTCGTTGCCGCAGCGCCTGCAGCTGCGCGCCGGCCACGCCAGCACCCTGCGTTACCAGGTGCAGCCGCAGCAGCGCGGGCGCTTCCAGTTCGATGGCGTGGACGTGCGCATCCGCTCGCCGTGGCGGCTGTGGTGGCAGCAGCGCACGCTGCCGCCGGTGCTGGACGTGCGGGTCTATCCCAACTTCGTGCCGCTCACCCGGTTCGCGTTGTTCAGTGCGGACCAGGCCTCGCGTCTGGTGGGCGCACACGTGAAGCGCCGCCGTGGTGAAGGCACCGATTTCCACCAGATGCGCGAGTACCGCGTCGGTGACAGCCTGCGCCAGCTGGACTGGAAGGCCACCGCCCGCGCGCGCAAGCTGATCTCGCGCGAGTACCAGGACGAGAAGAACCAGCAGCTGCTGCTGATGCTCGACAGCGGCCGGCGCATGCTGGCCAGCGAAGGCGGCCTTTCGCACTTCGACCATGCCTTGAACGCGTCGCTGGTGGTGGCCTATCTGGCCCTGCGCCAAGGCGATGCCGCCGGCCTGTTCGCGGTGGGCGGTGAACGCCGCTGGGTGGCGCCGCAGCGCGGCATGGGCACGGTGGAACACCTGCTGCGCGCCAGCTACGACCTGCAGCCGCAGGCCGTGGCCACCGACTACCTGGCGGCCGCCACCGAAGTCTCGCTGCGCCAGCGCCGTCGCGCCCTGGTGATGCTGGTCAGCAACGTGCGCGACGAGGACATCGAAGACCTGCTGGCCGCCGTGCGCCTACTGCAGCGCCGCCACCTGGTATGCGTGGCCAGCCTGCGCGAACGCGAACTGGATACCGCGCTGGAAGGCGAGGTGCACACGCTGGAAGACGCCGCCCAGGCCGGTGCCGCCGCGCTGTACCTGCAGCAGCGCGCGAAGGCGCATGAAGCGCTGCGCAGCGAGAAGGTGATGGTGCTGGACGTGACCGCCGACGCCCTGCCTGCCGCGCTGGTGGAACGGTATCTGGCAGTGAAGCGCGAAGGGCTGCTCTGACCGGTAGCGCCGGGCCATGCCCGGCGGATGGTCGCGGCCACCGGGCATGGCCCGGCGCTACCGTTGCAGCAGCCGATACACCGCTCTGGTAGGTGCCAACCTTGGTTGGCATCTACCGGAAGCGGCAACGACTGCCGGCCAGCGGCCGGCACTATCCCTGCAGCAATCGCCGCTGCAACCGCTCCACCGCTCGCTGCAGCAGCACGCGGTTGCGGGCCAGCTTCATCCACTGCGGCAGGCGCGAGAACATCGAGGCGTTGTGCACGCCACCGTGCTCGCGCAGTGCCGATGTCGCGTACTCATGCAGCACCTGCAGGTGCTCGGCGTTGTAGGCCCACAACAGGCCCGCGCGGGTAGGTTCCAGCAACCCCAGCGGCAGGCCGAAGTGCGGATCTGCCGGCTCGGCATCGCGCAGCGGGCAGACGCTGACTTTCACTTCGCTGGTGCGCCCGCACTGCGCGCACTTGGCCGGCAGCACCTCGGGCACGGCCGTGGAGGCCGACGGCCGATGCTGGTGCACGCACACCCACTGGTGGCCGCAGTAACCGCACGGTCGGCGGCCATCGATGCGCACCGCGCCCACCCACGCGCCGCTGTCCAGCGCCACGCTGCAGCCAGTGCAACGGAAGCGCGCCGTCCAGCGGTGAGGCTGCCAGCTGGCGACCACCCAGCCCGGCGTGTCACAGCGATGGCAGCGCACCGCCACGCGCCCGGCGAAGGCGTGCAGCGTGCGGCCATCATCGAAGTGCCGCCCCGGCACCGGCGTCGTCCGCCCGCGCCGGCCCAAGGGCCGCCGCACCGCCATCAGACGTAGATCCGCGTCGGCGCCTCGTCCACGATCGCGTGCGGCACGAAGCGCGCACTGTCGCGGGTGATCGCGCTGTCGTCCTCGCGGATGCCGATGCCGCAGGCATGGTCGCCGATCACCCAGCTGCCGATCAGCGGGTAACCGCCTTCGAAGCGGGTGAGCGGGTGCGCACGCTGGATGATCGCCGGGCCTTCGTACGGGCCGTCGCTGCGCTGGGTGCTGCCATCGGCCAGATGCATCTCGATGTTGGCACCTTCGCGCGAGAACAGCGGCTTGCGCACCCAGCCCGAGGCCAGCGCGCTGCCATCATCGAAGTGCGCTTCCAGCAGGTTCGGGTGGCCGACGTTGCGCTGCCACAGCAGCGGCAGGATGCCCTTGTTGCTCAGCACCGCCTTCCACGCCGGCTCCAGCAGCTGGATGCCCGAACCGGGCAGCGCGCGGCCGAATTCCTCGGCCATCAGGTCTTCCAGCGGGTACAGCTTGAACAGCGTGCCGATCACCGTGTCATCCAGCGCGGTGAAACGGCCATCCTCGGACAGGCCGATATCCTCGATGGCGATGGCCTCGCCCTGCAGGCCGGCCTGGGCGGCGCAGTCACGCAGGTAGTCGACCGTGCCGCGGTCCTCGTCCGAACTGCCCACGGCGCTGAAGTACAGCGGCGGCGGCAGGCGCGCAGCGAGTTTTCCGAAGCGCTCGACCAGGGCCTCGTGCATGCCGTTGAACTGGTCGGCGTGCTGCGGCAGGCGACCGGCGTTGCGCTGGTCCTCCAGCCACTGCCACTGGAAGAAGCTGGCCTCGAACAGCGAGGTCGGCGTGTCGTAGTTCAGTTCGTACAGCTTGGCCGGACCGGTGCCGTCGTAGGCCAGGTCCAGGCGCCCGTACAGGTGCGGCTGGCGCTGTCGCCAGCTCTCGGCAATCCAGTCGCGGTAGTGCGTGGGGATCGCCAGCTGGTCCATCAGGCGCTCGCTGGCGATCACATCGCCAACAAGATCCAGCGCCATCTGGTGCAGCTCGGCGCTGGGGTCTTCGATGTCCACTTCGATCTGGCGCAGGGTGAAGGCGTAGTACGCGCTTTCATCCCAGTACGGCTGGCCGTCGATGGTGTGGAAGCGGAAACCGGCTTCCTCCGCGCGCGCCCGCCAGTGGGCGCGCTCGGCAATGCGAATTCGCTGCATGGGTCGATCAGCCGCCGAAGCTGCCGCCGCTGCGGCGGGCGCTGGTGCTGCCGAAGCCGCTGCGGCTGGCGGTGACGGCGCGGTTCGGCTCGCTGCTGACCGGGGCCAGGCCGGCCTTGCCGGCGCCGATGCCGCTGGCGGTGTTCATGCCACCGGTGCCGCCCGGGGCCGGGCGTGCCCAGCCGGCGTTCTTGTCCTGGTAGGCCGGAGCCGAGGCCGGCGCCTGCGGGGCCAGGCCGCCGCGGTTGCTCAGCATCTGCGACATGAAGAAGCCCATCATCATCGGGCCGATGAACGAGGTACCCGCCGAGGTGTGCTGCTGCACGCACTGCTCGGGCTTGTAGTCCTGTTCGCAGGCTTCCTTGCTGGCGTACTTCGGCGCCGCGTCGGCGGCCTTCTGCTGGGCCTCGGCAAAGGCGTTGCGGCACGCGGACGGATCGCCCGTCGCCTCGGTGCAGGCCTGCACCGAGGTGTACAGGCCTTCCTGCACCTGCACCTGCTCTTCCTTCTGGCAGGCGGTGAACAGCAGGGGTGCAGCGCTCATCAGCAGCAGCGCGGTGGTGCGGGAACGCTTCATGGCGTCATGCCTCGGAGTCGGATCAATTGCCCCAATGATGCCAAATCCGCACCAACAACCGGAATCGGCAAAGTGGGAAAGATGAACGGAATTTCATTTTCGTCGTGATCCCAAGCTTAATCCACGCATGGCGTGGATCTACTGGCCCCCGGCCACCTGTCGAAGGCGGGGTGGGTCCGGTGGCAGGGGCGTGAGCGCCATGGATGGCGCCCCTCCGGCAACACAGTCGCTACACGGACGTACTTGCGCCGTCCCCTGCCACCGGACCCACCCCGCCATCCCACGGAAAGCCAGCTTTTGCCGTTGATGTTGACGTTGACGTTGCTTCGGCAGGTGCAGGGCTGCAAGCCCTGCCGGGCCACCTTCGGTGGTTGCAGCAGCAACCGAAAAAATTGTCCATGATCAGGCGACCCCCACGTTGTACGGCCCGCCCGTTCCGCCAGCCATGCCTGAATACCGCTCCCGCACCTCCACCGCCGGCCGCAACATGGCCGGCGCCCGCGCCCTGTGGCGCGCCACCGGCATGAAGGACGGCGACTTCCACAAGCCGATCATCGCCATCGCCAACTCCTTCACCCAGTTCGTGCCCGGCCACGTGCACCTGAAGGACCTCGGCCAGCTGGTCGCGCGCGAGATCGAGAAGGTCGGCGGCGTCGCCAAGGAATTCAACACGATCGCCGTCGATGACGGCATCGCCATGGGCCACGACGGCATGTTGTACTCGCTGCCCAGCCGCGAGATCATCGCCGACTCGGTCGAGTACATGGTCAATGCGCACTGCGCCGACGCGCTGGTGTGCATTTCCAACTGCGACAAGATCACCCCCGGCATGCTGATGGCCGCCCTGCGCCTCAACATCCCGGTGGTGTTCGTCTCCGGCGGCCCGATGGAGGCCGGCAAGACCAAGCTGTCCGAGCACAAGCTGGACCTGGTCGATGCGATGGTCATTGCCGCCGACGAAAGCGCCAGCGACGAAAAGGTCGCCGAGTTCGAGCGCAGCGCATGCCCGACCTGCGGTTCCTGCTCGGGCATGTTCACCGCCAACTCGATGAACTGCCTGACCGAAGCGCTGGGCCTGTCGCTGCCCGGCAACGGCTCGACCCTGGCCACCCACGCCGACCGCGAGCAGCTGTTCCTGCGCGCCGGCCGCCTGATCGTCGAACTGTGCCATCGCTGGTATGGCGGCGAAGAAGAGAGCGCGCTGCCGCGTGGCATCGCCACGCAGGCCGCGTTCGCCAACGCGATGACCCTGGACATCGCCATGGGCGGCTCGACCAACACCATCCTGCACCTGCTGGCCGCCGCGCAGGAAGCCGAAGTGGACTTCGACCTGACCCACATCGATGCGCTGTCGCGGCGCGTGCCGCAGCTGTGCAAGGTGGCACCGAACACGCCCAAGTACCACATGGAAGACGTGCACCGCGCGGGCGGCGTGTACGGCATCCTCGGCGAACTGGCGCGTGCCGGCCTGCTGGATACCAGCGTGCCGACCGTGCACAGCCGCACCCTGGCTGATGCCATCGAGCGCTGGGACGTTGCGGTCAGCGACGAATCCAGCGTCCACGACTTCTTCCGGGCCGGCCCGGCCGGCATTCCCACCCAGGTGGCTTTCAGCCAGGCCACGCGCTGGCCCACGCTGGACGTGGACCGCGCCGAAGGCTGCATCCGCAGCGTCGAGCACGCCTACTCGGCCGAAGGCGGCCTGGCCGTGCTGCGCGGCAACCTGGCCGTTGATGGCTGTGTGGTGAAGACCGCCGGCGTGGACGAGTCCATCCACGTGTTCGAAGGCAGCGCGCGCGTGTTCGAGAGCCAGGACGCGGCCGTGGCCGGCATCCTGGCCGATGAAGTGAAGGCGGGCGACGTGGTGGTCATCCGCTACGAAGGCCCGAAGGGCGGCCCGGGCATGCAGGAAATGCTCTACCCCACCAGCTACCTGAAATCGAAGGGGCTGGGCAAGCAGTGCGCGCTGCTGACCGACGGTCGTTTCTCCGGCGGCACCTCGGGCCTGTCGATCGGCCACGTCTCGCCGGAAGCCGCCAGCGGCGGCACCATCGGCCTGGTGGAAGACGGTGACCGCATCCGCATCGACATCCCCGCCCGCCGCATCGACCTGCTGCTGGACGACGCCACCCTGGCCCAGCGCCGCGCCGACGCCGATGCGCGTGGCTGGAAGCCCCGTGAAGCCCGCCCGCGCAAGGTCACCAGCGCACTGAAGGCCTACGCCCTGCTGGCCACCAGCGCCGACAAGGGCGCCGTCCGCAACACCGCCCTGCTCGGCGATTGAATCGCCGTGGGGTCGGATCCCTTTCGCAGAAAGGGCTCGGACCCCAGCACAGCAGTCAGAACGCGAACGGCTCGCCATCCAGGCGGCATGCCCCTGCTGAAATGTGGATCGCACCACCGGACTGCAGCTCAAACACCACGCGGATGAGACCTTCGGCGCGATCCTCGCTGGCCGTCACGTCGTTGATCGATGCGCTCGGTCCCCAGGGTTCGCTCCTGTCCAGCGTCACGTGCTCCACCGCATCGAACTGCAGGCGGCGCTCGGTTTGGGTTGAATCGCGCAGGACGAGTTCAAACGTCGCGGCGATCCAGTCACTGTGGGTCGCGATGATGGTCCAGTCGTGCATGTGGCTTTCCTCCGCGCGTGCAGTCGCGTCATGGTAATTCGAACTTCGAGGTTGCCGGCCAGCGGCCGGCACTACCCGCGCGATCTGCTACGGTGCATGGGTACTCACTGACACGGAGGTTGTGATGACGTTGCTTTCACTTGCCCTGGCCGCTGCGCTGGGTGCCGCACCCGAACCACCGAAGGCGCCCGACTGCAGCTACGACCGCGATGCGATGCTGGCGATGGAACCGGATGCGTTCGACCAGGATCTGGAAGGCGGCTGGCGCCCGCTGGCCGAGCGCGGTTGCCAGCGCGAAGCCGCTGATCTGCTCGCCGCCTACGCTGCACTGCCCAAGGCTGCAGGCAACACCATGATTCTCTGGCATGAAGGCCAGATGCGCGCCGAAGCGGGTCAGTACCCGCAGGCAGTTGCGCTGATGCAGCGAACCTACAAGCCCAAGGACACCGACCCCGGCTACTGGAACGCCTACGTGGACGGGACGATCGCCTTCCTGCAGCGCGATCGCGCAGCGCTGGAGAAGACCCGTGCAACCCTGGTTGCGATTCCCACGCCGGAGGTGTTCGCGGAGGCCGTCAAGAACGGGCGGTACCACTTCACCACGCCGGCAGGCCAGGAAGTGGATGTGCCGTGGCCGCCTAACCTGGAGATCCTCGACAGGTTGTTGCGCTGTTTTGAACGCGACTACCACACTGCGATGGGCGACCAGGCCTGCAGGAAACCGGTAAGCGGCTGAGGTGCTCCGCCGGGCACGGCCCGGCGCTACCTTCTGATCGTCAGCCGATCACGCGCTTGAACGGCGGCAGCGCGTCGATGATGCGCTTGCCGTAGCGGCGGGTCAGCAGCCGCGAGTCGAGGATGACCACGCGGCCGGTGTCGGTGGAGGTGCGGATCAGGCGACCGGCGAACTGGGTGAGCGTGCGCAGCGCGTGCGGGATGGCGATCAGGTTGAAGGCATTCATGCCGCGCGCTTCCACCCATTCGCTCAGCGTGGCGGTCTGCGGGTCGGTCGGCACCGCGAACGGCACCTGGGTGATGACCACCGTGGTGCAGGCTTCGCCGGGCAGGTCCAGACCTTCGCCGAAGGAATTCAGGCCGAACAGCACCGAGCCTTCGCCTGCAGCAACGCGGCGCAGGTGTTCGTCGATCAGCCGGGTTTTGGACATGTCGCCCTGCACCAGTACCTGCTTGCGGCGTGCGGCCGACATCAGGCCGGCCACCTTCTCCATTTTCCAGCGCGAGGTGAACAGCACCATCGAGCCCTTGGCCCAGTCCAGTTCCTGGTCGAGGTAGCGCGCCACTTCGCGCGGATGGCCTTCGCGGTCATCGGGCGTGACCGGGAACTTCGGCACGATCAATTCGGCCTGGTTGGGCAGGTCGAAAGGCGACGCCAGCGAGACCATCTCCGCTTCCGGCGGGATGCCGTTGTCGATGGCCAGCGACTGGAAGTCACCGCCGCCGGTCAGCGTGGCCGAGGTCATCACCACCGAATCCACCTGGTCCCACAGCAGTTTGCGCAATACGTGCGCGGCCGACACCGGCGAGCCGTGCAGCACCAGGTCGCCGTCGCGGGTGGCGGTGACCCAGCGCGCGGTGGGCGGCGCACCGTCCTTGTCCTCGCGGCGCCAGGCCTGCCACAGGTTGTACTGCTGCTCGATCATTTCCAGCGCCATGCCGAGGTTGCGCTGCAGGCGCTCGCGCGCGGCATCGTCCGGCTTGCCCTTGGCCACCTGTGCCGTGGCGGCGGTGGCCCAGTTGTAGAGGCTGCGGGTGTCGTCGGCCAGCGCTTCGATCGGCTCGCGCCAGGCTTCGGGCAGGCGCCCGTTGGCAGCGCGCCACATCGGGTCTTCATCGGCCGGGGCCGGCATCCACACCGCTTCAACGTGGTCGCGGAAGGCACGCAGCTGCTTGGCCACGTTGCTGGCCACGTCGATGGCCTCGTTCGGCAGCAGGTTGCCCAGGCGGTCCTTGTCGACCGCGCGGTAGGCACCGGCAATCAGGATCTGCAGGCGGCCGGTGCGCTTGGCCATCTCGTCCAGGGCCAGGCTGGCCGCGCCCTGGTCGATGGCCACGTTGCCGATGTGATGGCCTTCGTCCAGCACCAGCAGCATGTCCGACGGCGCGGCGATCATCGGCTGGCCGTTGTCGCTGTCACCAATGGACAGCGCCGACAGCAGCAGCGCGTGGTTGGTCACCACGATCTGCGCATCGCGCACGGTGTTGCGTGAACGCAGCACCGCGCACTGCGCCGAGTACGCGCAGCGGCGCCCGGCACAGGCCGAGGCGGGCGTGGTGATGCGGCTGCGCAGGCCGGGACTGATGGTTTCCGGCGCGTTGTCGATGTCACCGTCCCACGTGCCGCTGGTGAAGGCATCGGACAGGCGCTTGGCGATGTCCATTTCGATGGGCGCCAGCGGCCGGTCGTACAGCGGCGCTTCGTCCTCGAACATGCCGCCCTGCGCGCCCTCGCCCTGCGCTTCGGCGGCATTGCGCGTGCACAGGTAGCGGGTGCGGCCCTTGGCCAGGGCCACGGTCGCTTCCAGGCCGGTGGCCTTGAGGAAATTGGGAATATCGCGCTCGACCAGCTGCGACTGCAGGGCCACGGTGCCGGTGCTGATGACCAGCTTCTTCTTGCTGGCCAGGGCGATCGGCACGCCCGCGGTCAGGTAGCCCAGACTTTTGCCGACGCCGGTCGGTGCCTCGACCACGCCCACGCCGCCACTGGTGGACAGCGCACGCGACACCACGCCGATCATCTGGCTCTGCGAGCGGCGGGTGGAGAAGCCGGGGGTGTTGGCCTGCAGCGTCGTGTACGCCTTGCGGATCGCGTCCTTCAAGGCGTCATCGAGCTTGCGCGGGGCGGCGACGGTTTCGGTCACGCCGGGAACTACCGTGGCTGGATCAGGCCGGCCATTGTCGCATGGCCGGCCACCCGGACCGAGGCGCGGGCGCTGAACAGGGTCAGCGGCGTCGGCGGTTGGCGGTCATGGGTTGCATTGACGCGCCGGGCCGGGGCAGATGCGGCACGTCCGCCCGGGGGGGGGCCCCCCCCGGCCCGGGGGGGGGGGGGGGGCGCCGCCCTGCCCCGTTACCCTGGCCTGCGCTTCGGCCTGCCCGCGCCGATCCGGCTCGGCCGGCACTGGCAGCAGCAGCGCCCCGATGCGGTCTACATC